>JAHJDQ010000069.1 GCA_018812355.1 Nanobdellota archaeon
AGCTATTTTAATGGAGAAATTGAAGCAGATCGGCTTACCTGGGTGACTACAAATGATAGTATTTTTACGTTAGGTGACTACTTTTTCTTCTTTTTGTGGTCACCTAATTCTTTTTTAAGATCTTTATAGCTTTTAAGATATAATTCTATTGTTGGCTTGAGGTTTTTATTCAATTCATATTCTTCTAAAGTATTGTAATATTCTATCCTATCCTTAAAATCAATATTTATTGGTGGTAAACGGTGCTTGATGAGAATATTATTTAGCAGTATTCTTCCTACTCGGCCATTTCCGTCTCTGAATGGGTGTATATTCTCAAACTGATTATGGGTCACAGCCCCTAAAACTAGAGCTGGATACTTGTTTTTATTCTTCTCATACCATTTAATGAGATCTTTCAATAAATGATTAATCCTTGATGGCGGTGCTCCTTCATGAACAATATTTCCACGATTATCGACAACAACGACATCTTCACCTTTTTTTCTTAATTTTCCGGCAAATGATTTTGAATTTTTGAAGACAATTTTATGGATTTTTTTGATTAAATTCAAAGAGATATGTTCCTTCGTACTTCTAGTAAATCGAATTGCTTCATCTACACCATAAGCTTCAGCGATATCTTCTTTTGATTTGTCTGGCCATTTATCTTCTTCTAGAATATCATTAACTTCTTTTTGATTTAATTTGCTTCCTTCAATAGCATTAGTGTTATAAGTAAATAATTCTGAGAAGAATTTCCAATCTTTTTCTGAGAGATGAGCTATTTTTATAGGGATCTCTTTTTCTAACTGTTTAATTTTAGCAATTTCTTCTTTAGACAATTCAAATTGCAAGGGGTCTTTAATGATATTGTATTTATGAATTTCTTCTAAAATAAGTTTCTCAGCAATCTTTTTTCTTTCTGAAAGTTTAGCACTAGCTAGATTTTGGCCTAAATATTTTCTAATTTTATGTACTTTTGAACCTTCTCTAAATGAATGGGCTAAAAAGTACTTAGTTACTTTTCCTATCCTTCTTTTTTCTATATGCATACAATAAGTATAGGTGACTACATATTTAAATGTTTTGGTCTTAGGTGACTACATTTGGCTATTTTGTGGTCACCTCATAAATTACTAGATTAACCCTATTTAAGAATACTTTTTAAACCCAACCCCTAAATTCTATCGATGGTCCAAAAAATATCGATCGAGGAAGCCTTGAAACTAAAGAATACTCTCCTAGTCGATGCTCGCTCACCACATGAATACTCTCATGATCATATCCTAGATGCGATTAATCTACCTTTACTTAACGATAAAGAACATCATATGGTTGGCACGATTTACATTCGTATCTCAAAAGAAGATGCCATTGAAAAGGGGATGGAATACTATGCTGAAAAAGTTCCCACAATTATTAAAACCATCCAACCATACAAAGATAAAACTATTATTGTCTATTGTGCTCGAGGAGGAATGCGTTCTAAGATTATTGCTTCTTTACTTGATTCGATTGGTCTAAAAGTTTATCAGATTGATGGCGGCTATAAACTCTTCCGCCATTACCTGTTAGAACAGCTCAACAATTTCAAATTAAAACCGAAAGTTTATGTTTTGCACGGCCTAACTTGCACCGGTAAGACTTCTTTATTAGAAAACCTACCCAACAGTTTAGATCTCGAACAATTAGCGCAACATCGCGGCAGTTTATATGGTGCTGTGGGAAGGCAACCGCACTCCCAAAAAAAGTTTGAAAATCTGCTCTTGAAAAGATTAACAGAATTAAACAATCAACCATATATTTTTGTTGAGGGAGAAAGTAGAAAGATTGGTGATCTCCAAATTCCTTCTTTTTTATGGCAAGCGATGGAAAAAGCAGATAACCTTCTCATTACCAGAACTCTTCCAGTAAGAGTAAAAGCAATGGCTAAAGAATATTTTATTGATCATCCGGAAGAAATCAAAGAAATCACTGCTTCGCTTTGGAAAGTAATTTCTAAAAAGAATAAAACCGAAATGTTAGAATTGCTCGAGAAAAAAGAATACGAGCAAGCTGCGGAAATTCTCTTAACCAAATACTACGATCCTCTTTATGATTACACCCTTAAAAAGGAAGCATATTTATTTGAAGTTAATAATAATCATTTAGAAGAAGCAGTGAAAATAATTAAAAATAAAGTTACTACTGATTAAACTCTTTCCATCTTTTCGACTAAAGCAACTAAAACACTAAACCTAAACTTCTCCAACGGAATCACCCGAAAATATTCCTGATTATTTTTGCTATATAATCTCTTTCCATCACTAACCGCTGCTAATAACTCTTCCCGCGAAATTACACCAAAAAATCTACTATAACCATTATCATGATTACAGACAATATGGTAATCAGCAATTTTTTCTCCTAAACGAATCCGATCATCTGGATAAGCTACCTGTTTCCATTTACTCAAAGATTCCGGAGCTACAGATCGTAAACCAACTGAAACTTCCTTTCCCTCAACCTTAACCACAAAATCTGCTCCCGCTCCGGCAGAGTCTCCAAAATACAATCCGCGATTACGGAACCAAATCCCCTTCTTAATTAACAACTGCTTGAACGCTTCTTCTGTCGTCCAGCAATGGACAAAGTTATCAACTTTAACAGCAACGTTCCTGCCTTGTTTACCCCATCCCTCAGCAGCAATTTTCTGTTCAGCCTGTTTTCTAAAGAAAGCAATCATCTCCGGAGCAACTTGAAATTCTAAATATTCATTCATTTTAATTTCTTTCCAAAAAGTACAGCTGTATCCCCCCAACTATAATAACCAGGAAATTCGTTAATCTTCTTATAATTATTTTTTTCATAAAAACGATGTGCTTTAAGATTATCTAAACCAGTGTAAATAAAGATTCTTTCAAATCCTAATTCCTGTGCTTTCTTTTCAATAAATTCAATTAATTTTTTACCAATCCCCTGCCCTTGTTCTGATTTTAAAACTGCTAAATAATCAATTTCACAGGAATTATAAACAGAAAAAGATTTTTTTAAAAAAGCAGCACCAATAATAGTATTTTTTTTTTCATAAACATAAACCTCTTTATTTTTTTCATTAAATTTTTCTTTCATCCATTTTGGAACACCTTTCTTAAAATTAGGATTTTTTTTATAAAAAATATGGTCACTATTTAAATCTAAAAAAATAATCTTATCCAAATCTTCCTCAGTCGCTTTTCTAATCATTCTTTTCTTCCACTTTCTTAAATATTAAACAATAATGATGATGTACATTAGGAACGAAACTATAACGATATCCGTATGGATATAATGTTTTATTATCTTGACACCAAACTTTAACTCCTGATAAAGTAAAATGTTTTCTCATCGAAGCAGCAAAGTCCCATGCTAAAGTTCTAAACTCTGACCCCTCCCGATAATTTTGTAATATAACTACTAAGTACGCTCCAACTTTCAACAATTTCTTCATTCCCGAAAACAAATCAACCAATTTCTCAACAAACAAATCATAATCCTGAACATTTCCTAAATCCTGCTCTTCTTCACTATACTTAGTATCTAAGCCTTTATCTTCTCTTTCTTTAGATGCTAGACCCTTCTTGTTTAACATTGGTCCATAAGGCGGAGAAGTAATTAAAAAATCAATTTCCGGCAAACTATATTCCTTCCAATAATCTGCAATCTTAAATGAATCGCCTTGAATCACCAGCTGCTTACAATTTAATCTTGCTCCGTCATCAACCAATTTAAGTTGTGATTCCATCTCTTGCAACCTTTGCCGGGCAATTTGACTATACTTCTCTTGTAATTCTATCCCCACTCCATTTCTCTCAGCATTATGACATGCAACAAGCGTTGAACCAGTTCCCAAAAATGGATCGAATACTAACTGGCCTTTCTTGGTAAAGAACTTAACAAACTCTTCAATCATACTTTCCGGATACTTTGCTGGGTGCAAAACTTCGTTCTTCTTTCTAGGAGGAGGATTATGCACAAACCAGGTTTTAGTAAACTTTAACCATTCTTGAGCAGAAAGTTCATTCAACTTATTCCCTATTGCAACTTTATTAGGGGAATGACCAGAAATATGTTTAGAGATTTCTTGTTTATTTTGTGGAAATACTTCACTCATAGAATTCAATAATCAGTTTCTTTATTTAAAATTATAGGGTTAAAAAAATAAAAAAAATAAAAAGAAAGAATTTATCTTTTTCTCTTCTTAGCAGGTTTTTTCTTCACTGCTTTCTTTTTAGCCGGTTTACGTTTAGCTGCTTTTTTCTTAGCAGGCTTTCTCTTCGCTACTTTCTTTTTAGCCGGTTTACGTTTTGCTACTTTTCTTTTCACTGTTTTCTTCTTGACAGCTTTCTTTTTAGTAGCTTTTTTCTTGCCTCTTTTTCGACCACGAGCCATTTTTGCACGGGCGACGTTTCCTTTTTTGTCAACGAAATATAGGTAACCTTTAACTTTTTTCACCCCAACTTCCTTGACTAGTTCTTTCTTAACTTTACCTTTTTTCCGACCAGCTCTGCTCATTTGTGCTCGAGAAACATTGCCATTCTTGTCAATAAAATATAGGTAGCCTTTTTCTTTCTTAATTCCTGTCTTTGCTACAACTTCAGCCATTTTTTTATACCTCCTCTTTTTGATCCTTTATCAGGATTTTTATAAGGTGAGTTAAATTTTTTGAGTATATAAACTTTTCGTCCTTTCCGACGAAGAATTCATGTTTTACCACTTACTTTTTCTAATTCTCAACCAGTAACCAAGATGATTGAAGAGAATGTGCAACAACGGACTTAATAATAGCAAAATCAAGATTACATTTGCTGGCGGTACATACAAAAATAAACTCAATCCTAAACCGCCAATCACAAAATCAAGTTGATCCCAAGGAACCCATCTTTCGCCAGGTTTGATTTTATTCTTCCTCTTGAAATAACTCTCTACTAAATCTCCAATTATCGCTCCCCCACCTAATAATACTCCTAACAATACTGAAAAATTAGCATAATCAATCAAAGCCAAACGAGTAAATCCATACTGGTAAGCCACTTTTTGCAGATAGAAAATTAATGTTCCAATTAATACAGCCAATACAAATCCACGCCAAGTTTTATTCTTCCCTAATAACTTTTCATGAATTGGTTTGTTCAGAGCAGGAATTCCTTTCAGCAGAATCGGCGCCATATTAGCAAAGTACGCTGGCAAAAAGAAGTACAACGCTTTCAGGATAATCTCTAAGACCATAACTAAAAGAATTTTTATTACTATTTAAATGTGATTGTTCACACTTTATTTCCTTTCCCTATCTCGAACATATAGCGAGTATCATTAATACTCAAATTTTTGAATTAATCCGTAGGCGAGCTATATTCCAAAAACCAGATCCAAGTATTACTAGTTTTTGTTATATACATTCCAATAAACAAAACTATTTAAATGAGTTATTTTTCTTTTAATGACGTGAAAAACGCTAGATACGTTTTTATTATCAAGTAAAAACACTATATCTGGTGTTTTTACTGAAAAGAGGAGATAAGATGTTTTGTCCATATTGTTCCAAAGAAACTAAAGTTCTTGAATCGAGATTAAAAGATAGTTCGGTCAGAAGAAGACGCGAATGCCTCAGCTGTTCAGTAAGATTCACTACTCATGAAAAACCTGTCTTTCAGCTTTCTGTCATCAAGAAAGACCAACGAGAAGAACCGTTCCAAATACAAAAGATTCAAGATAGTTTACAAAAAGCCTGCTCCAAAACCGAAGCAGAAATAATTCATCAAATTACGCAAAGAATCGAACGTAAAGTCATTCAGAAAAAAACTAACCAACTCACTACTAATCAAATTGGCAAACTTGTCCTACAAGAATTAAAGAAATTCGATAAAATTGCCTATCTCCGATACGCAACCGTCCACAAAGACATTGACGATCCAAAATTATTGGAAAAAGAATTAAAGAGAATCAAGGGGTGAACAGATATGGAAGAATTAAGAGAAAAACAAAGAGAACTGTTAGGGGGTAAAACTACTGATTTACCATTTAGTTTAAATTCATTACAAGTTATTGGTAAACGTTATTTGGTTAGAGATGAAGAAGGCAAGATTATTGAAAATCCGGAAGAGATGTTTGCAAGAGTTGCGAAAGCTTTAGCAGAAGTTGAATTTCAATACGATAAATCTCCTGAACAAGTCGCCGAAATCCAACAACAATTTCTTGAAGTACTCACCAATTTTGAATTCTCACCTGCTGGTAGAACGCTTGCTAATGCTGGTGGTCCAACCAGGTTAGTCTCTAATTGTATTGTCTTAAATATTGAAGATAGCATGGATTCAATTTTTCAAACCCTGAAAGAAGCCGCGCTCTTACAGCAAGCCGGTTCCGGTTTAGGTTTCCCTTTACATTTAATGCGTCCAGCTGGTTACAGAACAATCAAATCAAGAGGAATGGCCTCTGGTCCAATTTCTTTTTTAAGAGTTTACAATACTGCTTTTGGCGTGATTAAACAACAAAATCGACACGGTGCAAACATGGCCGTAATGCGAATTGATCATCCTGACATTATTGAATTTATCCATTGTAAAAAGAAAGAAGGCGAGATTAATAATTTTAATATTTCCGTTGGTTTAACTAATCGCTTTATGCAAGCTGTTAAAGACAATTCTTCCGAACCATGGCAGTGCGAATGGAAAGGTCAACTGATGAAACCACGAAAAATTCAACGTAATCAAAATTTTAGTTATGTTAGTCATGAAGACCTAACGATGACGGCAAGAGAATTATTTCAAGAAGTTATTGACTGTGCTTGGAAAAATGGCGAACCTGGCTGTGTTTTCTTAGATGCAGTTAACGACGTTAATCCCGTTCCCGGATTAGGCAGAATTGAAGCTTGTAATCCTTGTGGTGAACAGTTTTTACATAGTGGCGATGTTTGTAATCTCGGTTCACTCATTTTAGAAAAGTTTGTTAACAATGGTGAGATTAATTTTCCCCGTTTAAAAGAAGTAACCCAAACTGCCGTCAGAATGCTTGACAATGTCATCGATCTTTCTGATTTTCCCGTCGAGCGAGTTTCGCAAACTTTCCGTGGTAATCGCAGAATTGGTTTAGGTATCATGGGCTTTGCCGATATGCTTTACAAGTTAAGAATTCCTTATAATTCGCGGGAAGGCAGAGCAGTAGCCGCGAATGTAATGGGCTTCATTACTGAATCTGCTCATCAGATGTCCCAACAACTCGCCGAAGAGAAGGGTGTTTTCCCTAACTGGGAGAAAAGTGTTTACTTTCCTAAAAGCATCAAGATGCGTAACGCTGCTCTAACTAATATTGCGCCAACCGGCACGATTAGTATGGTCTTCGACGTTTCCGGCGGGGTAGAGCCGTACTTCGCTTTAGCATATCATTACAAAAATATTTTGGGTGGGGCAGCCAAACTCTTTTACACTAATAAACATTTACAGCAAGAATTAGAGAAACATGGTTTGTACAATGATGAAATAATGAGTAAGATTACTAACGAAGGCAGTTTACAAAACATTTCCGAAATTCCGGAAGAGATGAAAAGAGTTTTCGTCACTTCGATGGACATTTCTGCCGATGATCATATCAAGATGCAGGCTGCCTTTCAAAAAAATCTTGACAATGCCATTTCTAAAACAGTAAATTTCCCTAATAATGCGACTAAAGAAGATGTTCTTAACGGTTACATTTTATCCTGGGAAATGGGTTGTAAGGGTTGTACTGTTTACCGTGACGGAAGTAGAGATGAACAGGTCTTGAATTTAAACAAAGAAGCTAAATCAGAAAATAAAACAGAAATCAAATCGGAAGAGAAAGTTAATAAAGAAGAACCCTCTCAAACCCCTGAAGTTGGCGAGATCCTTAACAAACATGATGTGATGAAATCTGGCATTTGTCCTGAATGTTCCTCTCAGATACAAGTTTCCGAAGGCTGTTATACTTGTTTGAATTGTGGCTTCTCCGCCTGTAGTATGTAAATGGAAAAGTCATCATAATTACGTAAGAGCACAGCGCACGGCACGATTATGGTGTCTTACTGACATCTTAATTCATGGACGCCATGTGCCTCCTCTGGTGGCAGTGCTCTTACTTCAGTAATTAAAGTAATTTCAACAAATGGAAGAAAAAAAATTAAAATCAAAACTGAAAAAGATTATCAAACGAGATGGAAAAATAGTTCCTTTTGATCCGCACAAAATTGGTGAAGCCATTTTTAAAGCAGCAGAATCAATTGGTGGAGAGAATCAAGAACTGTCCTACTCTTTGGCTGAAGGTATCATTGGCAGTTTGGAAAGTAATTACCTTGATCAAGACCTTAACGTCGATCATGTCCAGGAATTAGTTGAGAAAACTCTCATTGAAAAAGGCCACGCTAAAACTGCGAAAGCTTTTATTCTTTATCGTTACAAAAAAAATGAACAGCAGCGCCAACAAAGTTTAATCTTGGGCCGAAAAAGTTCCGAAGGCAATCTCAAATTTTCTAACGAAGCCCTTTCCATTTTAGAACGCCGTTACTTGCTTAAAGATGAGTACGGCCATGTTATTGAAACTCCGCAAGAAATGTTAATGAGAGTTGCTAAGAACGTTGCTCATGCCGACACTTTTTATCAGGCAACTAAAGAAGAAGTTAAACAATCTGAAGAACAATTTTATCAAATCATGGCCGAATTAAAGTTCTTACCTAATTCTCCAACGTTAATGAACGCCGGAACAAAAACCCAACAATTAAGTTCTTGTTTTGTCCTGCCGATTGAAGATACAATGGAAGGTATCTTTGGTACGTTACTTGATGCTTCTATTGTCCATCAAAGAGGATCAGGAACTGGTTTTAGTTTTTCTCGTTTAAGACCGCAAGGTGATACAGTAAGGAGAAATTTGGGAGTTGCTGCCGGTCCAGTAACTTTTATGGGCGTTTATGATAAAGCGTTGGAAGCAATTCGTCAAGGTGGAGTTCGTCCAGGAGCGAATATGGCTGTGCTTAAAGTTGATCATCCTGATATTATTCGTTTTATTGAAGCTAAGCGTGACAAAAGAAGTTTAAAAAACTTTAACATTTCTGTTGCCGTGACTGATAACTTCATGAAAGCAGTCGAGGAAGATCGTAATTATTTTTTAACCAATCCTAAAACTGGAAAATATCTCGGTAAGCTTAGAGCACGTGATGTTTTTGCGGTGATTACCCAAAGTGCCTGGAAAACCGGCGATCCAGGCTTGATTTTTATCGATGAGATTAACCGCAAACATCCTGCTAAGCATTTAGGAGAGATCGAAACGACTAATCAATGTGGAGAAGCGCCTTTACTACCTTATGAAGGTTGTGTGCTCGGTTCTTTAAATTTAAATAAGTTTGTTGATGAAGAAAAACAGGAAATTTTATGGGAAAAATTAAAAGAAACCATTCAAACAGCTGTCCACTTTTTAGATAATGTTATTGACATGAACAGTTACCCCAAGAAAATGATTGAAGAGAATACAAAAAGAACGCGTAAATTTGGCCTTGGGATGATGGGTTTTGCCGATTTATTATGTAAGTTAAAAGTTAAGTATGATTCTGAAGATGGTTTAGAAATAGCGAATCGTTTAATGGCTTTTATTAAAGACATTGCTTACGAAAAATCGCAACAACTTGCTGAGAAAAGAGGCGTCTGTCCAGCCTGGGAAGGTTCTGACCATCAAAAAGTAGGACGAAAAATGCGCAACATGAACTGTTTATCAATTGCTCCGACAGGAACAATCAGTATTTTAGGAGGAGCTTCCTCTGGCTGCGAACCTTTGTTTGCAATTTCTTACCAAAGAACTTTATTAGGAGATCGTGAGTTAGTTTACCTTAATCCTGCTTTTGAAAAAATTGCTAAAGAACGTGGATTTTACTCCCCAGAATTAATTAAGAAGATTGCCCGCGCTGGTAGTGTCCAGGATTTTAAAGATGTTCCTAAAGATGTTCGTGATGTTTTCGTTACTGCGCAAGAGATTCTTCCAGAATGGCATGTTAAGATGCAATCAACTTTACAAAAACACGTTGACAACTCTATCTCGAAAACAATTAACTTTCCTCGTTCCGCTTCAATTAGAGACGTCGAGAACGCTTATATGCTTGCTTGGAAAGCTAAATGTAAGGGAATCACAATTTACCGTGATGGTAGTTATGAAGATCAAGTTTTAACAATTGGTGATTAGAACTATACATATTAGTTAGTGGGCGCCCTTTGGTGAGTCGTCCTTACCAACTGAGCGAGATGTAAGCCGAGGATGGCGTTAAGCCATAATGACCGAGGCGTAGAAGAATGTTTCACCCTGGCTCTCACTAACTAAAACTAACAAAAAATGAAAATCTATACAAAAGTAGGTGATGAGGGTAAAACAGCTTTCTTCGGCTGTGGCATGATTCAGAAAGATGATCCCCGTATTGAAGCACATGGTGCTCTCGATGAATTAAACTCAACAATCGGTTTAGCATTATGTTTTGTTGAAGATGAAAAGTTAAGGGACGTTTTACTCGAAGTCCAGAATGATTTGTTTCAAGTTGGGGCGGATTTAGCAAGTAATGCTTTAAACGACGCTTCCCTACCAAGAATTCAGGAAGAACATGTTAAAACGTTAGAAGCAGCGATTGACGAACTTGACCAAAAATTAGGCATGCCCGAACAGTTTATTCTTCCTAGAGGAACAGTGGCCAGTTCTTTTTTACATTTATGTCGTGCAATGACACGGAGAGCGGAAAGAAGTTTGGTAAAAGTTAAAAATACTCTTTCATTAAATCCAGTGATGTTGCGTTACATTAATCGCTTAAGTGATTTTTTTTATGTCTTAGCCAGACAAGCCAATAAAGAGTTGGATGTTAAAGAACAACAACCTATTTACCGTTATTTTAAAAATAATAAAGAAGAAGAAAAAAAATAAAAAATCCTAAATGGATTTTTTAGTGTTTACTTCGCAAACAAATAAAAAATTATTTTTTACTCCAGGCAAGAATTCCCCACATTACTAATCCCCAAATTCCACCAACGAAAGGAATCAGTACTAAGATTGCCCACCAACCTGGCCTTTTTCTTGCTTCACAAATCTTCCACATCCAAATCATAGTGAAGACTAACAAAGCAATTCCAGCGACAAAATTAACAAAAGGAATTATCATTCCAATCACCAATAATACTGGCCACCAGTGCATTTTAGCTAATCTCGCCATCAGAACCAAATTAGCAACTGGAATCCACGCCAACCACGGTTGTTTGTCTTTAAGTCTTTTTGCTACTGTCATTAAGGCCAAAGCCATGTAAACATACAGACCAATTCCAATTAATAACCCAAATACAGCGAACCCTAAAAAAAGACCCATTAAACTTCCAAAATCATTTGCCATTATCATTACCTCCTTATTTTTCAATAACTATTCTTTTCACCTTTATAACTTTTACCTTTACTGTTTCAACAAGAGCATTACGCACGGCGCTCATTATGAGCCTCGTTTACAACTCGTCTCATGCGCCTCCTCTGGCGCATGAAAACCAAAAACTATTGGTTTTCAGCGCTAAAAACAAATCTCTGTTTGTTTTTATGCGGTAATGCTCTTGTGTAAAAAAACACTCTTAGGAAAACATTTATATATCTTCTAAATCTAATTATATAAAAAGATGGTCAAGAAATATTTCCTTTTATTTCTAGTTCTCTTAGTGCTAGCGATAGGTGTACAGGCAGATAGTGACTGTCTCTATTACTTTTACGGCGAGGGAGAAGGCTGTCCTGGTTGTCTGAACACTACTCTTTACTTAGATCAGTTAGCCGAACAAGATCCTAATTTACAATTACAAAAATTTGAAGTTTATCAAAACATCGACAATTTCCATCAACTCCAAGAATACTTCTCAGCAAACCATGTTCCAGTTGCCTCGCAAGGTATTCCGGCTATTTTTCTTCCCGGAAGTTATTTTGTTGGGGAAAAAGCAATTCTGGAATTGTTAGAAGGCCGTCTTAAAGATAATCAAGATGAGTCTTGTCCTGGTTTAACTGGCGAAGTAATTGGTATTGTTGGCGAGAAATCTTCCGCTAATGTTTTAGATACGTTAAGTCTTGTTGTCATTACCAAAAGTGCTTTCAAAGATTGGTTCAGCCTTTCTGCTTTAGCTGTACTGGTAGTATTTTTATTGATGCTCTTGTTTAAGAAAAATAAAATCCTTGCTTTGAAAGCGTCAGTTTCATTTATCTTTGGACTATTTTTAGTTTACTTTCTAATTGGGATTGGCATTATTCCTCACTTTAATTTCAGTTACTTTTTTCCCAAGATTGTCGGAGCGCTTGCTATTATTCTCGGGTTAGTTGTTTTATTTGACTTTTTGAGCAAACGCCTTTTTTTAGGTTTTGTTGATCGATTGAAAAGAATTACCAGTGCCTGGGTTGCTTTATTGTTAGGCGGTTTGATTGGTTTTTTCTCAGCTTGTGGTTTAGGTGAAAAGTATCCGTTATTATCCAGTTTAATTCAAGAAGCCTCTACCAGAGGAATGGCCATTTTTTTAATCTTGTTTTATTTATTGTTAATTATCATTCCTTTAGCTCTCTTAGTTGTTATAATTTATCAAATCATGGCTAAACTGGACAGCCATGCGCATGGTAAGAAAGAAAAACCAAAATTGTGGAAAACACACAATTATCATTTGTTCAAATTCTTTCTCGGAATGGTTGTGATTGTTTTAGGGATTTTTTTAATCTTGTTTTAAGAAATTATTCTAATAATATTGCTTCTAATTCTGCTGGGTCTGTTTCTGCTCTCTCTTCTTCAGGAATATTAAAAATTTCATATAAATGGTTAGCATAATCTACTCTAACTTGTTTCAACAAACTAGCACCAAAACTTTCTCTTGGCGCAGGTTGATAAGCTTGTTCGTATAATCTTTTTGCGACAGTATAAATTTGAGCATCTGAACATTCATCAAGTGGGCGTCCTCTGAGCTTACTATAGCCCATTATTTTCTGGATAATTTCCTCTTGATCAACTCGTTCTCGAGGAAAATTCGTAATTGTTCTGATCTCTAAAGCCTGTTTTTTATTCATACTTGTACTCTCTTTTACCTCTTTATAAATCTTTCGTTTATTACTCACTCACTAGTAGTTATTTTCTCCAAAACAAACTCTTTCAACTCTTCCGGCCAATTTTCTTCAATCTCTTTTTTATGGTCTCTCAAGCCTTGCTTAATATCATCACGCATTCTTTCAAATTCAATAAA
Source organism: Nanobdellota archaeon (assembly GCA_018812355.1). GTDB lineage: Archaea > Nanobdellota > Nanobdellia > Woesearchaeales > GW2011-AR9 > JAHJDQ01. The sequence continues at coordinate 13,218 of JAHJDQ010000069.1, forward strand.
ACGGACTAATTCATTCTTAACATAACCGGGAACTCGTTTCAGATTCCAAGCTTGCTGTTTCAATAAATCTTTTTTATCTTCTGCTGCTGTTCTTTCTTCTTTCTCTTTTTTCTCCCATAAGTTGGGGTAAGAAAAATCTTTATGAGGAATCTTTTTACCTTCTTTCAAAGCAATCTTCGCCAGAACCATCTGATGCATCCTTCTTAAGAATTCTTGCTTATCTTCTATCTTAATCACATCACTATAACCAGCCGTAATTAAGCCAAATGAAAATGGTGAAGGAATTTGGGTTTGGATTTCTTTTAGTTCAGTTTTCTTATTATTAATTTTCTCAATAATCTCTTCAGCATGTTGCACGTCCATTAAATCCTCTAATACTTCCCTTCTTGCTTCTTTCAGAATTGGAAAATCATTACTGATTCTTTTGACAGCGTTAAAAAGAATTTTCGAACCCATCTGCATTCTTCCGGCTGATTTCTTCCGGCCCATATATTGTCTTAAAATCATTAACGATCTTCCCGCACAATGTCGAAACCTTCTTTGTAAAACTTCACTTCTCTCTACAGATTGTTCTAATATTTCTCGAAAATTTTCTTTTTGCAGAGCTTCAAACGCTTTCAGAACATTAAAATTCTTTTCTGAAGATAAGTAAAATCCATTATCGCTAATCCCTATTTCCACATCTCGCTTTTGCTGCTTACCAATGACGTAAGCAAGAGCTCTTGATAAACAATCGTTAACCCTTCTTCCAAATAAAGTACTGAAAATAAAATAATTTCTTCCTCGGTCGGTATATTTTTCAATTAAGATTCTCTTATCAGAAGGAATGTAACTGAATTGATATTGTTCATTAAAATAACGGTAAATACTTTCTGCTGCTTTTTCGTCAACGTAAAGATACTCATTAATAAATTTTTTAATTTCTGTTTTAGATTGTTTATGATCCAATTTATCTTCCATTAATCTTCTAAATTTCTGAATTTCCATTGCTAAATCGTAAGAAAGAGGTAACATTTCACTATACCATCTTGGTACTGTTGGCGGTCTATTTACAGAAGAGGATACTTGTGCCGTCATTCCTCGAGAGAACTTAAACATGTACACGTTTCCCCCTAAAACAAAAACATCGCCTGGCTTTAATTTTTCTAAGAAGCCTTCATCAATCATCCCGACAATTTGATCTTTGATTTTTACTTGAATGTAAGATTCTGTCGGAATAGTTCCTATATTAGTCATGTAAATGACTCTGGCCATTTTACCTCTCTTCCCAATTTCTCCCGTTTCTTGATCATACCAGATTCTTGCATAAACATGTCGTTCTTCTAACGAAACGTAAGCTCCGGAAAGAAATTTAATCAGTTCAAAAAAATCGTCCCATTCTAAATTTTGGTAGCAGTAACTTTGTTTGATCAAATTGAATAATTCTTTAATTTGGATAATCCCGTTAATCGCAATTCCATAAATATGCTGCGCCAGAACATCTAACGCATTCTGGGGAATGTGTACTCGGTCAATATTTTGTTCTTTCGCCGATTTTAATAATAATGAACATTCCACTAAATCATCTCGATCCATCACAATGATTCGTGCTTTTACTGTAGAATGAAGTTGATGTCCTGCTCTTCCTGAACGTTGTAAGAATCTTGCTACTGATTTAGGGGAACCTAAACAAATCACTAAATCAATATAACCAACATCAATTCCTAATTCTAAAGATGTGCTTGATACGACTACTTTTAATTTTCCGTCCCTTAAATTTTGTTCGGTTTCAAACCTTGCTTCTTTACTTAACGATCCATGATGCGCAGCTATTTTTGATTGGTAGTTTCTTGGAAACATTTCTTTAAGAGTATGGACAACTCTTTCTGTTGCCGCTCTGGTATTTGTAAAGATAATTGTTGTTTTATGTTCTTGTAATAATTCGTCGATTAACTCATACATCTTGTTATGCTTCAACATGTAATCTGATTCAACTAACGATCTTACTGGGCTTAGAACTTGTAGGTCCATTTGTTTAATGAACTGCACATCAACAATCTTACAATCTCGATTACTTCCAACTAAGTATTGCGCTATCTCTTTTATTGGTGCGATTGTTGCGGAAAGTCCTACTCTGGTTAACCCTGGAGACATTCTTTGCAATCTTTCCATTGTTAAAGAAAGATGTACACCTCGCTTATTTTCTGCTAAAGAATGAATCTCGTCAATAATCATCCATTGGACTTGTTTAAAATTCTCTTTAAATTTGGGAGAATTAATCATAATTGCTAAAGATTCGGGAGTTGTAATCAAAATATGGGGAACGTGTTTAGACATCTTCGCTTTTTCTGATTGTGTCGTATCTCCGGTTCTTACTGCTACTCTAATTCCTAACGGTGCTCCGTTTAATTCTTCTAATTCCTTTAATGGCGTAATTAAGTTTACAAATATATCATAATTAAGTGCTTTTAATGGAGAAACATAAACGGCATATATTTTATCTTCTAGAATCTGTTTTTTAGCGGAATCGATTAGTTCGTTTAAGATCGCTAAAAAACCGGTTAATGTCTTTGTTGCTCCAGTAGGAGCGCTGATAAGAATATTGTTTCTCTGATGAATTTCCATCACGCCGAATAGTTGTGGCAGGGAGAATTCTTTGAATTTCTTGAAGAACCACTGATTAATTAAAGGGTGTAAGATACTCTTCAAATGTACAGGTTTAGACGGTGTCTTTATTTCTTCAATCATAGTCCTAGAATATGTATTTTGAAGTATGGTTTATAAGGATTATGTACTTAATTTAACCATTGGTATCATTTTCCTGACCTCGGGAAAATGGTCTAAACAATTCACTTTTTCTCTAATCTTTCCAATAATTTAAACGCTTCTTTATCAAATTTGGAAAAAGCAAACCATTTCTTACCTAAATCTTTTAAGGAAGCGCCAAAATGATATACATCTTTATTGTCAATGATCATAAAGCGATCATGAGATTCTTTAAATTCTTTCATATTTATTGGAGGATATTGAGAATTGTATTTAGCTAAATCTAATTTTAATTGTTTGGTCATGTTTTTAGTATAAATTATTACCTTGACATCTTGCTCTCTTTTTGAAAACAAAGTTAAGACTGAATCATCAACGTAATTGTCTATAAGGATAATTGATTTTTTAGCTGAACGGATTAGGTCTGAAGCAAAAGTATAAGCATCAAAGATCTGACCATTAAAGAATATTCCTTTTTCAGGTTTGATATCTTTATCTTCTATTAACTTAAAAACCTGTTCAAATTTATTATCATGATCTAAAAGTTTTTGCTCGGTTCTGTCTATCCTTTGAAATAATTGTGCATTTGAAGCAATAAATTTTCTCATTGAAACAAACGCTCTCATAATTTGAATGCTAATTTTTACAGCAGTTTCACTTTTTAAAACCCCAGAAAGCATCGCCACGCCTTGTTCTGTGAAAGCAAAAGGTAAGTATTTTCGATGTTTTCCTCGATTAGAACTTGAAGTCACAATTTGTGACTTCAAGTTTTTGTTGTCTAAGGTCACAATTTGTGACCTTAAAGAATTATACTCAGAATCAGTCAATTGAAACATAAATTCTTTAGGAAATCTCTCCACATTCCTTTTAACTGCCTGGTTTAAAACTCGTGTTTCCACTTCATAAAGAACAGCTAAATCACTATCAAGCATTACTTGAACTCCTCGAATAGTATGAATCTTATTTTTTATTGAATCGCTGGAGATGATCAGTCCATTTTTCATCTTTAAGCTTCCAGAATATTAAAATATAAACTCCACCCAGTGTCTAAGAAAACATTTCTGCAAAAAGTATTTGGAATAACTCACCTTTCCCCCCATAACATTTAAATATCTCCTTTATTTAATCTAGCGGATGAATAAGAGAGAAAAGTTTCTGAAGATCTATGCTAATGTCCCCGATAGCTTAAGGGAAGACATTATTGTTGTCGTCGATGGTAAAACTTACACTTGGAATACTGCTTATTTTGAGATTAAGAATAATACTGATCTTGGTAAAAAGATTTTAAAAGGGTTGGAGAATAACCAAACAATATGATCAAAATCAACGAAAGCATGAAAGAACTGGTCATCGCTAGGATTGAAGCAAGGATGCCTTCCACGATTAAGTTATCGATTGGAAGTACTGGCAGTATGTCTAAAGAAGAGATGATTCAACATGTTAAAAAAGGTGATGAACAAGGTGAACAAATCGTCAGAATGCACCTGAATTTTATTAAAGCAGTTACTAGTGGAGAATTCGTTAAAGAACTTAATAAAGCATAAAAATGCAAAAAGGCTTATTAATTACCTGTCCGGAACACGATGATGGTACAACTTATCTAACTTATTTTTCTAAAGAAATCATTGCGGAAGCAATAAAAAAATCATTAAAAAATAAACAAATTAATGATAAAGAACTTAATGAAAAAGACTTCTCAGCAATATTAAATAAGTTACAATACAAATTAGTTGTCCTTAATGGCCATGGTTCTTCTAATGCCATTTTTGGGTATAAAGCTAACCCTATCATTCTGATAGGTAAAAATGATTATTTGTTGAAAGAAAGATTAGTCTATGCCAGATCTTGCCATGCTGGCTTAAAACTTGGTCCAGCGTCTATGAAAAACACTAAAGAGGGTTGTTTTATTGGTTATGCTCTTCCTTTTATATTCTATATGGACGCTAAATGGACTACTAAACCACATAATGATCAGGTTGCCGGACTATTTCTAGAACCCTCAAATTTGATTCCAATCTCCATCATAAAAGGTCACTCTTCATCTGAAGCACACCATCATTCTAAGAAACAGATGTTGAGAACAATGAATAAATTGATGAATGGTGATCAATTACGAGAAACCCCTCTCTATCTAGAAGCATTGTGGAACAACTATAGTGGTCAAGTAATTTATGGAAATAAAAAAGCCAAGTTATAACTCTCAATACTCCCAATCCACATAACCCTTCCCTTTAAAATCAATATTCTTCTTAACCCACGCCAGAGGCAGAAGTATCTGAGAAACCTGTCCGACGTAAGCTTCATAGCCCCTAGTACCATCTTTAGTGATTATCCTATTGCAGATCATTGCTTTTGCCATATTAATCTAATCTTTAGCTGATTTAAATAATTACTTGCTTACTTTATTCTGATTGGAATATGTTAAGAAAAATTTTTATTTTTTCCGTCCAACCATCTTTAGTCTTGACACTTCGCTACAATCCTATAGTAAGGAATTTTTTATTTTTTAAAATTCCCAAAAAGGATGTGTTTGGTTGCTAGTGTAAATGTAAACTCCGGCAACAATAGCACCAGCAATAATCAAAGCGATTATTACTCCACTAGCACCACCTTTCTTATTATGCTTTAACATAGAATACCCACTTTTCAGTATATTTAACATTTTAAATCCCCCACTAACACCCCAATTTAATACTAAAAGCAAACCATCTATTTAAATCTAATCAAAAAAAATAAAAATCTACTTCTTCACCAAAGCCATTACTGGCTTGATCCAGAAGACAATCATTATAATCAAGTACCAATACCAAGCTAAAGAAGCCAACACCGGCCAATACTTCGCTACTAAGAACGCAAACGCTAATATCGCCATTTCATCACAAGCCAGATCAACTAAAGTAAACTGTTTTTTCCCACCATTTAATAAAGCCATTAATCCCATATTATACACCTCTTTTTTTTAAATATCAATTCTTTTTATAACCAAATAATTTGTTATACTTTTTATGATCCATAATATTCAAGACAAAAGCAAAAATCTCCACTCTTGTTCCCTCAAGTGTGTAAATCAATCGCCAATAGTTTGAAAGTTCACAACGATAAAGATTGTTTATTCTCTGCTTCATATATTCTTTTGGAATCTTTTTTTTCTCTATTGGATTACCAAACTGAGGGTTTTCTTTTAGGATCTCAATAATTCTTTGGATAGAATTTACAAGTTTTACAGATTCTTTATCATCTCGTTTTTTGAGTTCAAGATAACTTTCTTTAGCTTGACCTTTCAATAGCACTCTAACTTCTTTGCCAGCAAACATTTTATACTTCTAAAGTGTCCTCAAACATTTTTTTGAGATGTTGTGGTTCTGAGTAGATCCATTGAATTCCACGCGGACCATAGATAATTTTTCCACTTTTCCAGAGGTACTCTAGAACTACTTGGAGTGTTTGATGCATTATTTGTTTTGGTAATTGTTTTTTTATGTCAGATATTTTCAGAGGAATATCTCTATGCTCTTTAAGAAAATCTTCAACCATCAAAACAGTGTTTAAATTAGGGTATCTTTTAGTCTTATTATCTTCTTCTTGAATCATTTCAGTTTCCGTAAATTGTAATGTTTGGGTTGCCATAATATCAATTGATACTTAATAAGTATCATTATATTTAAATGTTTCGCCGAAAAATCTCCAAAACTACCAAAAACATTTAAATAGTTATATATTTCTAACATTATGTTAGAATGAGGTAACCAAAATGAAAAACAAAATAAATCATAAAAAGGTCATCGAAAATTTCTCTTTAGGAGCAGGGATTGGAATATGTATAATAGCTGCTTATCTAATGATTAAAGGATATGTGAACTGGGGAATTGTCACCTTAATAATTGGAGTAGTTACAATCGCTGTTAGTTCAAAGAAGAAAAGAGCAAAGTGAAAGGAGGAAAAAATGAATACTAACAAAATCAGAATGATTGCTATCTTAATCGTAAGTATCTTAGTCATTATAACCGGAACTTTGTTCGGCATAAAATCCTACAATAATAACAACCTCGGTGGAGCAATTCTAGGAATAATCATCGCTTTAATCATCGTTATCTTCGCCATTCTCGTCTATAAAAGAGGTAACCATGATCTCAAACATGGCTTCCCTCTAAAAGATGAAAGAAGTCAAAAAGTCTTGGAAAAAGCTAGTTCCAGAGCATTTTATGTCTCTATTTACTTGTTACTAGCAGTCGGCTTCCTCTCAGATGACGCCATTAACTTTAGAGACGTCTCCCAAGCCACAAGTCTTATCATCGGCATGATGGCTTTACTCTTCCTCGGTTTCTGGATTTACTACAACCGAAAATGAAAACCAGAATTAAAGAGTTTAGAGCCAAGTACGATTTAACTCAAGAAGATCTCGCTAAAAAAGTAGGAGTAAGAAGGGAAACTATTGTCTTCCTTGAAAAAGGTAAGTATATCCCTTCCTTACAATTAGCTCATGATGTCGCAAAAGCACTGAAAACTAGTATAGAAGAATTGTTTATTTTTTAATTCTTGCTGGGTTTAATTCCCCGTAGCTCACTACGATAATTAAACTTAAGCAAGACAGGCTGGGTCATAATTAGCAAGTATTAAATAGTTCTAAATTATCCTTTCTACGTCGACAAAATGAGGTGATTTGACAAATGGCATACATTAAAACTTCTAAAGAACAAAATTGGTTGCTTCCCCCTTCAATAAAAGAT
>JAHJDQ010000011.1 GCA_018812355.1 Nanobdellota archaeon
AATTTGCATCCTATTATTATTTCTGGGTTAGGCATTTTAATCAAGGCCTCTTTTGGTTCTTCTTCTTTTTTCTCAATTGGTTTTTCTTCAGGAACTTTAACTTTTTCTTTCTCTTTCTCTCCAGGGATTTCTTCACCGATTTTAGGAGTAACTTCTTTTGGTGTAGAGATAGCTTTTCCCAAACCTCCGCCCGTAGGTGAAGGTAGTATTGGTGTACTTTCTTGTTTTATTGAGAAAGCACTAAAGCTTGTTGTGGTAAAAGTAAAAGTATCATCAAATTTATTTTGTGTTGCTGCAAATACTATCCATCCTTCTGGACAGGTTCTTGTTATGAAATTCCAGGAATTGCATTTATACAGATTAAGAAGGGATTCATCGGTGTAGCTAGTATTTGCATAGCTGATTGTCGCTTCTGCTGAATCTATATTGTAATCTGTATAAAACCCATATGTTACTAAAAAGTCTGATTCTGGAAGATAACGATCTACTCCAAAAGTATTGTTATCATCTGTAAATATGAAGATACCTTTTAATCTTACTAAAGCTGTATTCTCCCAGGTTTTGTAATACAAATCATAAAAAATGTTAATATACTGGTCTTGCATTTTTCCTATGAAATTTTTTTGATCTACTTCTTGATTAGTATTTGGAAGATATACGGTAAAGTTAGCTAATATCCCTTCTAAGTTATGATTCACTACATTAAAAGTTATATTCTTTCTGGAAGTGCCGGCAATGAAAAAATCGGTTATAGTTTTAGTATTGCCCGAAGTATCATTAACAAAAAAAGTAATATCATGTTTTCCTCCTAACTGGACAGTATAATTTGCTGGAAGCGGTAAGAATACAATTGATCCGTTGGGCAGAGTAATGTTAGCAAATTTTCCATCTACGGCTATATTATCTGTTGCTGACAGGTTTAAGAAAACATTATCCCCAATCACAGGATCGTAGGGATTAATTATTGTTGAGATTATTGTTGGTGGGGTTGCATCTTTTTCGATAACAACGTTAAAATTTACAGTTACTTGTGCTGAAAAAACATCTGAAACTACATTTCCAACGAGCATTGAATTATACAAACAATTAGTTAAAAGAAGTGATGTCCAAATTATAATCAAACATAAAAGAACAAAGTTAGAAACATCATTATTTTTCATCATCCTTCCTCTTTAAACTCTGCTTTTAACGTTCCATTATAAGTTCCATAGTCTATTTCTGGGTTTATTTTAAGCATTACTTGTACTGATTTATTCTCTTGTGGAGAGAGAATAAAACTATCTTCAGATAACTCTACCCATTTAGATAGTTTCCCGCTTGTAGTTATGTATATTTTTTTGCTTTTATCATGATTATTAGTAATGACAACCTCTCTCGTCCTTGTGGTGGCTTTTCCTTTTTCAATAGTCCCGAAATGAACAGCATCGGTATCGAGATTAATACCAGTATAATTGCCAATAACAACATCCATTTTCAGTTCTGATATTTCGTATTTATTTTGTATTAGCAGGAAAAAAAATAGCCAGATTAAAAAGCAAAATAAAATTATGATTATAATAATAGTAATTTTTCTTTTCATAGTGTCTCATCTTTATTTTTCTTCTTGATTAGATAAATAATAAATATTACTATACCTACAATCACAACTATGGTTATCCACAGAAGAGGAAAAGAAGAAGGTTTTTCTAGATTTTTTATAGTTAATTTAAACTCTTTTACTGTCGTTTTATCTCCATAATTTAAAGTTATATCTGCATTGTATTCTCCAGGATCATAATTTGTAGTATCCCAAAAAGCAGTTAAAGAACTTGTTTGCCAAGGTTCAAGATTAATTGGTGGAGTGGAAACGGTTTCCTGCTTTTCATTATCTTTGAGAATATCAATAGAGGCATAGATTTTTTCTATTTCTTGGCTCCAAAAACTTTTTACATTGATATTTAGCTTTTGTATTTTGCCTTGTTCAATCTCTTTAGGATTTAAATCTAAAATATCAATAAATAAATCTCCAATTAAAAAATCAGTTTCAGTTTCTATTAGTTTACCATCATAATCTATTACTGCCTTTGCTTTATAAATACCCGGTTTAACTTCTTTTGGTGTCCAATGAGAATATAACTTTACACGTTCTTCCTGCTTAATATTTGAACTGCCGGTTTCAATATCGATTACTTTGTCATCATTATCATCAAGAATACTGATAATTCCCTGGGCATTAATTATATCTTCATTACCAAAGTTAGTAACAGTAACTACAAAGTCTATTGGTTGGCCTATTTTTGCGTTTGGTACACTAATAGTTGCCTCAGCATATTTTTCTTGGTAAGGCACGTTTATAGCTATAACATGACCAACAGCAGCCTGAGCACCAAACGGCGATTTTCCTGCCCCACTTTCAGACGTTTTTGGTTGCTGCTCTATTACAATACTGGTCTTATGTCTTCCTGGTTTAAGTTCATCAGGCAGATTAATTTTATAATCAAAGCTAGCCCCTTCACTTGGAACGGTTAATTTTTCCTGCGAAAGTGTAATATAATCCTTTAATTCTCCAGAAACACTTAATTTAACTTCAAAAGGGTCTGTTTCTCCAAAGATCTGCACTTTAAAAGTGTTGGCTAGAGCCGGCTCAAACTTTATTTCTTCTATTGCGGGCGATATGCCTAAAGAATACACTATGGGGACAAATAAAAATAGTAAAATCAAGAACAGCCAAGAGATTTTTCCTTTTTTTGAAAGAATCATTTTAATTTAATTATAATATTTAATCTGCTTCAACGTAAACAACTAAATCTGCAGTTTTATCTCCTGCTTCTTCATCGCTAGGAACCGCCACCTTTATTCCCAGTTTGGCAGTATCTAAACCATCATCTTTTTTTAATCTATCAATAAGTAATATTTTAGTGGTGATATTTGCTGGAACTGATACATAAGTAGTATTTGCTGTCCCGCTGTCTGAAGAGTTAGCATGAACAAAATAATAATTGTTGGGAAGCAGATTTGCTCCGTTAGCTGTACTGGTAAAGGGGCTGTCTATTCCATAAGCATAAACATCAAAATCAATTGAGCCGTCATTTCTGAGAGCAAAGAAATCATTCACATCTTCACTTGATTTATTTTCAGTTGGGGTTAGGGAACCAAGATTAATTGTTTTGTCGGTAAGCGTCATGAAGAGATTTGTTTGAACACTAAAAAAAACTGTGCCAGTTTCAGTAGCTTGATTTGTTCCAGAGGTATAATTAACAGAAAGGAACATATAATCAATATCTAACTTTGCTGCTCCTTTTTTATTATTATTTTCTACCTGAACCATAGCATCTAAATTAGTAACTTCTGCTACACTATTTCCATTATTATTTCCCACCTGAACCATAACATCTAAATTATTAACTTCTGCTACACTATCAATACCATAAGAAAACAAATCACAAGAAAAAGTGCCGGTGCTATTAATTGCTATAATGCAAGCAGTCTGCCATTCGCTTCCATTATAAAATTTAAAAATCATGTCTGCCCCTTTAGTGTCGGCTCGATCATTTTCCACATTGAAAAATACATTAGTTATTGTGCTTTTTGCAGAAAGATTTTTATCCCATTCTGTGACTGCTATGTAAGTATTGGCGGTGCCATAAATTATAGTTTTGGTATTGTCATCAGAAACATCAACTGTTCCTCCGTTGGGCGAGATTTGATTATGAGATAGTTCATCAACTGCTACTGTGGGGATAAAAACAGAAGGTGTATAAACTACTAGCCCAGTTATAGAAGGACTTAATTTAAATAAACCAAGAATTAAGATTA
>JAHJDQ010000070.1 GCA_018812355.1 Nanobdellota archaeon
ACGCTCGCCACTTCGTAGCTTCGCTTCGTTTCGTCCAAATTGCTCGTCATCTCTGAAAAATGCTCAGTGGGTTGCCTCTTCGCATTTTTCGAGGACTCGCAACTTCGGTTAAGTGCGATGTTAGTTTCAATTTTCTGTCGTTGTAGGTAGATTCTACGCTTACGCTAAACTCTAAGAACTTTAAGATTGACGCTTTCGTTAAAACTATGTATTTAACTTCTGATAGGGGCTAAGAACAGCAATCTCCTCCCTCAATTGCTCTAAGAAATCATAAAGAAACCTTGTCCTCTTTTCTGCTAAACTTTTTGCTGTTTCAGTATTCATTAAATCTCTTACTTTCAACAATCTTTTGTAGAATAAATCAACTGCATAATTACTTGGTTCTCTTTGTTCACAAAATGGATCTTTTTGATGATAGAATTTCCGCTTCATTTGACCAGTAGAACAAAATGTTCTCATAATAGATATCGCTCCTGTTGCTTCTAATCTATCAGCATCTTGTACTATTTTTGAATCCAGACTTTCAGGCTTAATGCCATTACTATAAGAATGTTCAACTATTACTATTTCAACTCTTGCTATCTTCTCTCTACTATAATCTGGAAATGTTTCTAATATTCCTCTAACAACTCTTGCACTTTCTTCTGCGGCATATTTTGCTCTAGGGTCATCTTTAGGATAATTAATAGCATCATGAAATAATGCGGCGGGAACTATAACTTCTAAATCCCCTCCTTCAAATTGAGCAATATGTTCTGCATTGACCAAAACTCTTAGGGCATGATCTAAGTCATGAGATGGATCATCATCTACTATAATCTTTCTTGCTTCTTCTATTAATCTATCTCTTAAGTCTGTCATTTTACCAGCTCATCTTTCTCATTCTACTCAGAAATTGTTGGGAATAATTCAAGTAAATTGTTCCTCCGCCTGCTTTTTGAGTGGAATCTTCAATCCAGCGAGTTAGATTTGATGTTCCTTTATCAAAAGCAGTTTGAGGTTCATATCCTTCTTCTCTAAATCTTTGATATGCAGAATGAGCTTTTTGAAGTAAATGTTGATAAAAACCGGCTCCATTAGTTACTTCTTCTCTTGCATCATCTATTGTACATTGGTCAGCCCATTCAACAAATTCTTTTTCAATCTGTTTCACTACATCAATCCCTTTGTAGATAGAATCAAATTCTTCATTATATTGTCTTGTTCTTTGATCTACAGCATTTTCAATTTCGCTTCGAGTTCTATCTTGATTAGCTGTTCTTTGTCTTTCTGATAATATTTGTTTGATTGTTTTTTCAAGTTGTGTCATTTTTGATCACCTAACAAATAGTTAGTTGAGCAACTATTTTAACTTTGTTTCATAAAAAGTTGAAATATCTACCAAAAAATTTATATATCAGCCAATATCAGTAATATTAAGTAAGATGAGAACCTTAAACCAATCAGAAAGAAAAGTCCTTACACTACTAGAAGAAAATTGTAGACTTTCAGCTAATCAAATTGCTAAAAAAACAAGACTTTCAGCAGAGGGAGTTCTAAAAATCATTAAAAGACTAGAAGAAGCAAAAGTTATAACTAGATTTAACACAAAAATCAATTATTCAAGAGTTGGTTACAAAATTTATCCAGTACATATCAAGCTTTTAAGATTAAATAGCAAAATCATGAATGAAATTAAAGAAGTAATTTCAAACCATAAAACTTGTGCATGGTATACTTTCTGTGAGGGAGAATATGATCTCTTACTCAGTTTTAAGATACTCTCAGAGAAAGATAAGATTGATATGAACAAATTACTTTTAGAAATTTCGGATAATATTTTGGAAAAAGAGATTTCAATAGTTCTTCATGCTTTTGAAATTAGTAAATCGTTCCTTAATCAAACGCATACGAATAAACTCTTTCCAATCTTTAATCACGATTTAGAAAAAGCAGAATTATCTGATGATGAGATGAAAATTCTGAACATTCTAAAATCAAATTCAAGAGAGAATATATTGAATATTTCAAAAAAGATGAATCTAAGTGCAAGAGTTGTTTCTTCCAAAATTAAAAAGTTAGAAAAATTAAAAGTGATATCTGGATTCAAAACAAAAATCAATACTGCTACTTTGAGTTTTCAACCTTGCATTGCTCTAATTAGCCTTGGTAAATACCATGACCAAGAATTACGGAAATTCATGACTTACTGTCAGCAGAAAAGAGGAATAAACTATTTAGTAAGACAAATAGGAAAATATGACATTGAATTAACAATAGATGTTTACAATGTCAATGATTTCTATAAACTTATGGATGATATTAGAGAACAATTCTCTTTCATCAAAAAAATAACAACTTTAATCTCTAAAGAGAGTTCTTAGCCCCTTACTATGCTGTGATGTTGAGACACTACAGCGTCAATCTCCATGATACAACGACAGAAAACTTTTCGGACGAAATTTTCCCACACTTCGTATGGGAAAAGAAACTAACAGGAATTATCAGGAAAATTCGGTCGGCTTCGCCTAAATCGCCAAGCGATTTCCCGAATGTTTCCCAAATTTTTTGGTGTGGGTTGCCTCA
>JAHJDQ010000012.1 GCA_018812355.1 Nanobdellota archaeon
TCTGGAGAATAAATTAATTCATACATATTTTATAATCCCAACTTTTTTTTAACTTGTTCATGTGTGTAAAATTTCCCTTGACTAATATCTTTTCTAGCTTGTTCAATATTTCTTTTAGTCTCTTCAGACAATTCCATAGTGTCTTCTAATAAATCCCAGATTACTTCTTCATAACTCTCTTTATTATACATTTTTCTGTTCTTCAATTCTTCCAATAAATCTGTACTAACTTGAATTGTTGTAGCCATAGCAACTATATAATTGACTATATTTATAAACTTTTCTACTAAAAACCTTCTAAACTCATCTGCTCCTGTAACTTCTTTGCCTTAATCTTCCTAACCATTTCATCATCATTTTCTAAAAGCAACTGAATTTCTTGAGCACGTAAAATAACTTCAGCCGGCATTCCTGCTAACTTCGCTACATGAATCCCAAAACTCTGATCAGCTCCTCCCTCAAGTAACTTATATAAAAAAACTATCTCTCCGCGAACTTCTTTTGTAGCAAGATAATAATTATTAATTCGATCAAACTTATCTGCTAACTTATTCATGACATGATAATGCGTAGAGAACAACGTTTTCGCTTTTATAGAATTATAAATATGTTCCGCTACTGACCAGGCAATTGAAACCCCATCAAATGTAGACGTACCTCGACCAATCTCATCTAAGATTACTAAACTTCTAGAAGTAGCATTATGTAATATTGCAGCCGTTTCGTTCATCTCGACCATAAACGTACTCTGCCCCGAGCTTAAATCATCTTGCGCTCCTACTCTAGTAAAGATTCTGTCAACTACCCCTAACACAGCATCTGAACAAGGAACATAAGAACCAATCTGCGCCATTAAGACAATCAAAGCAACTTGCCTCATTAAAGATGACTTACCACTCATATTTGCTCCAGTAATAATCATCATCTCTCCATCCGAAATAAAAACATCATTAGCAATATATCTTTCCTCAATTTTTTCTAATACCGGATGCCGACTCCCGCCTAATTGAATCACATTTTCATTAACAAACTTTGGTTTAGTGTAACCATTTTCCTGAGCAACTTTTGCCAAACTACAAAGTACATCCAACACTGCCAGCTTTAACGCTGCTTCCTGAACTTCAGCAGTACTTTTAGCTACTTGACTAATCAACTCTTGAAATAAATCATATTCCAACGAAACAATCTTCTCTTCCGCTCCAAGAATCTTTTCTTCTTCTAACTTCAATTCTTCAGTAATGTATCTTTCAGAGTTTGCCGTTGTCTGTTTCCTAATATACGATGAAGGAACTAATCCTAAATTTTTCTTAGTCACTTCAATAAAATAGCCAAAGACTCTGGTATAACCGATCCGTAAAGTATTAATCCCTGTTTTTTCTCGCTCACGTTCTTCAATCCCTTGTAAATATTTTTTACTATTTTTCTTAATCTCACGCAACTGATCCAATTCCGAATTAAAACCATCTTTAATCATTCCCCCTTCTCTAATTAAGAGCGGAGCATCTTCTTTAACTGCCATATTAATCAGATTAACCACTTTCTCCATCGAAGAAATACTCTTAATCTCTCCTAATAATCCCGAATCATTTAACTTCTCTTTAATTAATGGTACTTGTAATAACGAATTTCTTAACGCCAATAAATCCCGCGGAGTAGAGTTTCCATAATTCACTCTACTAATCAACCTTTCTAAATCATATACTCCTTCTAACAAACCAATTATCTCTTCACGGATAATCACACTCTTATTCAGTTCAGCCAGAGCATCTAACCTTTTCTTAATCACTTCCGGATTCAACAATGGCTCTTTCAACCATTTCTTTAAAAGACGACTACCCATCGCCGTAACAGTTTTATCCAAAACAGAAAGTAATGTTCCTCTAGTTCCCCCATCTTTAATATTCTTAATCAATTCTAAATTACGTAAAGTGCTTGTATCTAACAACATTCTCTGCTGATCATTCTGTAAAGAAATCTTCTTGATGTGTGCTAAATTATTCTTCTGCGTGTCTAACAAATATTTTAATAAAGCACCGGAAACAGCTAAATTAAACTTCTTCTCCTCTAAACCAAAACAATCTAAACTAATTAAGTTAAAATGGTTTAATAAAACCTCTCTCGCTTTTTCCGTTTTAAAATAATAATCTTCTAAAGTATTGACATAACAATTTTTTTTAATCTTACTAACCAATTCCTCATTAACCAATAAACTTTCCGGCATAATACATTCTGAAGGACTTAAACGAGAAATTTCGTTCATTAAATGTACTAAACTATCTACTTTTTTAGTTAGAAACTCTCCCGTTGATAAATCACAACAAGCTAATGCATAATTGTCTTCATGCGCAGTTAAACAAATAATATAATTATTTTCTTTCTCTTCTAACATCGAAGAATCAATCACCGTTCCTGGTGTAACGATTCTTACAACTCCTCTTTTCACTAAGCCTTGCGCTTGCTTGGGATCCTCTAATTGTTCAACTATAGCAACTTTATAACCCTTCTTCACTAAGCGCGCCAGATAATTATCTAAGGCATGGTAAGGGATCCCTGCTAATGGTGCTCGTTTCTCTCTTTTTCCACGCGCCGTTAAAGTAATTTCTAATTCCTTCGCAGCTGTAACCGCATCCTCATAAAACATTTCATAGAAATCACCCATGCGCATCATAATGATACAATCCGGATGATTGCTTTTACTATATTGATACTGCCGCATTCCGGGAGTAAGCTGTTCAGGAGGAATATCTAAGATTGATTCTACCACATCATTAAAGAATATTTGTTTTTTTTAAAGATTGTTGTTAATGAGCCTGTTACTATTAGGAGATGGTGAAAAAAAGAAAGATTTATAAATGGTAAACCTAGATTAAAATCAATGGTAGCCGAGCTAGATAATCCAGAAGAAAGTACCGAGCCAATCGATTTAGATAGCATGACTTTAGGAGAAATTTTTCTAGCCCAAATGCTCGGCGAGATTCCCGAATCTAATCTTAATCATAACATTAGTCAACCAAAACAAGAAGAAATACATTATGATGATATCTCTAATAAATTAAATGAAACCCCAATCCAAATATATGATCTAGAAGATGCAAAATTTCTAACCGAAGATCGAATTGATGATGGTGAAATGGAATTAAGACAATTTGCCAAAATTTTAGCGAGTAAGTTTTTACCTAAAGGAAAAACAAGAACATATGTCTGTAACAATTATTATGAGTACTTAACAACGTTAAAGACTATTTCTGGTCTAGATCTTGAAACTGTTTTAACTGAGCAAGATTTAACACCTCATCAACGTACGTATTTAAGCAAGTACTTAAGACTTGATGATAAAGACCCAGTTGACAACGAATTTAAAGGATTTAAAAATGGCAAGTACTTAGGATTTGATGATAAAAACTCAGTTGACAGCGAATTTATTAAAGGATTTAAAAATCGTAAAGTCTACATTGAATTAATTTGTTCAGTTAGTAGTAAAGCGGGTCGAGCAAGAATAGTTGGAGTACGTCGAAAAGACTTAGATCGAACAAATTGCAAGACCGCAAAAAGAGTTATTGATGAACTTATAGAGCGCATCATTAATGGAGAAACATTAAGTGAAAAGGTCAATCAGCTTAAAAGTATGCTCACTGAAGATGAGAGAAGGGAAATTTGGGCTGATGACATTTTCGGATTGTTAATTGCTACAGATAAGCCAGAACAGGCTCGAAGATTATTGTATGATGAAATTTATGATGATTTAGGGAATTATGGTTATATGGCTGACAATCATCAGGCACCAATAGAAGTAATCAAGAGAACTGGTCTAAAAGTAAGTGGGAAACAAAAATCAGGAATTGATGATCATTACCAATACGGAACATCTAACGCTAGTCAAGTTCAACTCAAATTTAGAAGAGATGATTGTCAAGGAACTTATCATTCTACTCCTGGAATTTGGGAATTAGTCGTGAAAGACATTATTTCATTATTAGTTGATAGTATGGAACACGTTATGGATTATCGTCCTAAAGATACTCGTAAAAAAATCAGCCGAAGAGGTAGAACTAACAGAAAAATTTGGACTGATGAAACTGAGATAAAGTGGAATAAGAATGATTGGAAGGAATTCTATCAGCTTGTTGAATTAGGAAAAATGTTATATCAATTACCCCCAAAAAATGAAAATGAAGAAAGAACACTTGATTCTAATCGAAGAAGAGTCCTAGCACCTCATTTTTATTTTGAACCACCAAGAAAAATATAATAATATAAAAAAAATTAAAACTTAACACTTCTTAAATTCGCCCGCTAAATCAATCAATTCAACGTGTCCTAAGAAAACTCCTCGACAACAATATCTTTCCAAGCCAACCGCATCTAACGCTTTCTTCTTGCTTTCGCCTTTCTCAACACGTTCTCGGTACTCTTCAAACAAATGTCCGACTGGTTTTCCACAACTGAAGCATCTTATTGGGATTATCATTGTTCTACCCTCGAATAATTAATTGTTTTTATTGTTATCATTTTTTCTTACCTGTAACTCTTCTGCCTTTTAGCACGAGCTTTTGAATCATTCGGTTTACAAACTTCTTTACGACGAACATCTGCAACTAATAACAAACGATCATAATCATCAAACGTTTTCTTTAATTTCTTATCATGTTCAACTAAAGCTCTAGCCATTGCTAACCTGACTGCATCAGCTTGTCCATTAACTCCACCACCAGAAACTTTAACATTAATATCAATCTTCTTCATTATATCTCCCGCTAAAACTAACGGCTCAGTAATTCTTAACATTAAAATGTGAGTACTAAAGTTTTCTAATGAAATATTATTAATCATAACTCTTCCTTTTCCAGAACTTAACGTTGCTCGAGCTACCGAACGTTTACGTTTTCCTTTACTTTGAATTGTTTTTTTCATCCTAAATACCTTTTAAATGCTTACAAATATCTCCAATTGTGATTGATTTTAAGATTGGTAGTTTATTAACGCTAGCATTCTCCACAACAATCATCTCTTTTCCAACTAATTCCTTAGGAACATCAGTATAACACATAATCCGTTTAAAAGCTTCTCTTCCTCGAGCATCTTTCCAGGGTAACATCCCTCTAATCGAACGACGCACAATCCTGTCAGGCAATTTAGTATGCTTAGCACTTTTTAAGGGATAACCTTTACGCCTTCTTTTTGTTTTTTCATTTGTTAATGTGGTTACTTTTTTCCCACTAATAAATATTTTTTCACAATTAACTACTCTGACTTCTTCTCCTAATAAAGCATCTTTCGCTACAAGAGAGGCTAACCTTCCTAATAACATTCCTTCACCATTGTAAACCTTCATCCGAGTATCCTCACTTTCTTCCCTTGCGGATTTTGTTTGAATAAATCATTGATTGAAATAACTTTTCCTTTTGCGGAAGTAATTTTTCTTTCCGCTTCAGCCGAAAAGTTTATTGCCGCTACTTCTACTGGTCTGCTAATCTCGCCAATACTTAACACTTTTCCCGGTACTAAAACCGTTTCACCATCTTTAGCATATTGTGCAATTTTGTAAAGATTAACTTCTCTTCGTTGGCGCGAAGGCTTTTTAAGATCTTTAACTACCCGACGCCAAAACTTGCTATCCTTACCTTTACTCTCTAATTCAACTAATAAGTTCTGTAATTGGTAGTTGGTTGGACCTCTCATGCTAAAAAATCCTCCCGTATTTTTGGCATGACTCCAAAAATTATCTTAATTTTTGTTTTCATATAAGTTTCTCCAATTCCTCAGCTTTTGAAATTAAAATCTCAGCACTTTGACTGAGCATTTCTTTATAACTTAACTGACCCCAACTTTCTAAAACAAAAATAAAATTGTCCGTGTAATCTAAAGTAATTCCTGAATCAATCTCGGTATAATATTCTAATAAATTTGATTCATAAAGCTGATCTTGATTAACTTTAACACTACTACCTTTAAAATCAAAGACATTATCAGTGCAAGCTTCTTTTAATTTCTCAATATCATTAACCTTGCCCACTTTTAAAACTGGTTCTTTCTTAAAGTAAGTCCAGCCTGGCGACCATTTAGCATGCATTCGCCCATTACCCATAATCGCAGTCATCTGGAGATCAACTTTTTGTTTCGCTAATAATTTTGTAATTGGCATTTCCGGTTGAACAAAATTACATTTTGGATCAGTACTTTGTGCTTCTTCTGCCTTAACATAACCTTTCTTGGCAACTTTCAAATTAATTTTTAATTCACACTGGGCACATCCTTCTCCTGAACATTTACATTTTTCTTTTAAATTATAACTTTTCAAATCAGTTTTAATTGGACATAAACCTAAACGTAATCCCAGCATCTCATCATATAAAGCAGAACCGTTATCTTTAATCTCAATATCTTCTACTGCTAATGTCGGCACTTCCTCTATAATTAATCTTCTGATCGTGTTTACAAAAACTTCATCACTACCTTTAAAAAAAAAGATTAACTTATTTTTTTTCCGTTCTTCCTTAATTTTTTCGAGCTTAATCATACTCTTCGCCCCCGTCTACCGCCCTTAGCCCGACAGCCATTATGAGCTTCAGGAGTAACTTCTTCAATCTTACCAATTCTAATTCCAACTCTTGACAAAGTTCTTAACGCCGCCTGTGCTCCAGGTCCTGTATTCTTCGGCCCATTATGACCACCACGACCTCTAATTCTAATATACAATCCAGAAATACCTTTCTCACGGCAAAGTTCCGCAATCTTTTTCGCTACACCCATTGCTGCTGTCGGAGAACTTTCTAAACGATCAGATTTAACAATTTGTCCCCCAGATGCTCGAGCAAGAGTTTCCGTACCAGTAATATCAGTTACAGTAATAATAGTATTATTATAAGTAGAGAAGATATGAGCAATTCCCCATCTCATTGGTCTTCTTTGCTTAAAATCGCGATTATCTCTTCTTGGAGGTGAATCCGTTCTAGGTTGTGGTTTCTGTTCTGGAGTCATTCTTCTAATTCCTCAAATGGCATTTCATCAATATCTTCAACCAGTTCATCATCAACAGGTTTAGCTTTTTTTGTTTTCACTTCAACTTTTTCTACATTTTTTCCGCTAATCGCTTCTTTTTCTGCTGCAATTTCTTTTATAACACTAACCCGTTCTGGGTGATCTTCACTAGCTAAAGCCGAATTATCTTTAAATTCTAACTGGTTTTCTTCTTCTAAACTAACTAAGTAAGAGGGTGCAGTAATCTCCTGATGATTAATCATCACATGACGATGAGTGATAAACTGGCGAGCTTGTTTCATGCTTCGTGCTAAACCTCTTCTAAACACGACACTTTGTAATCTTCGTTCTAAAATATCTTTCAATTGTAAATCTAAAATATCATCCAGTTTAGAATTAGCTGGTAATAAACCTAACCTTTCCAGTTTGCCTAAGACTTGAATCTGTTCCTTTTTACTCTGTTCAGTTTGACTTGCAATAATTTTCTTAGCTAAATCTTTATACTTTTTCAGGAAGGAATTAATTTTAAATAATTCCTTTTTGTTACTTAAAGCATAATCTTTCTTGATAATTCTTTCTGCATCAATGTCAACTTTAACCCAAGGATGTCTTGGTCCTGAGTACTTTTTCTTTAGTTTCTTAGGGTCTCCGATTTTTATTCACCGCCTATAAATCGGGCTCAAAAAATTATGTATGATTTTTTGTTGGCCCATTTTTCAATTATTTCTTTTTCGTTTGTGCTGGTGCTTTCTTTCTTACACCAACTACTTTACCTTTACTCTTCCGGAAATTTGATCTGGTTCTTTGTCCTCTTACGGGAAGTTTCCTTTGATGCCGCATTCCCCGAAGAGTTTTAATTTTCTTTAAACGCTTAAGATCATTATCTTGAACATAATTTAAAGTTCCCGTATGCATATGCATATCTACGCCAGTTTCATAATCTTTTCTTCTGTTTAACATCCACGCTGGAATGCCTTTATCTTGTGGAGCATTAACAATTTCATTCAGTCTAGCAATCTCCTCATCACTTAAATTACCAGTTTTTTTCTGACGATCAACTTTAGCAATAATACAAATACTGTCCGCTAAATTAATCCCGACACCTTTAATTTTCTTTAAGGCAAATCTAAGTGCTTTTTCTCCAGGGATATCAACATTAGCAATTCTAACAATATGCCGATAATTAGGATTAACTTTATTTTCAGTTTTTTTTTGTTCTTCTGCCATGTTTATTTTTATTCCAAGAATACGCTAGATAAGCCCTTAAGCGCGTGAACTCGGACTGATTTATAAAAACTTACAACGATAAGTTTTTATGACCAGAAATTAATTTTAATTTCTGATTATTGATAAATTTAGGAAGTGGTTTATAAATATTTCCGTTTAATTTAAGAAAAATTAACTATTTCAACGCTTAGCCTGACAATTTAATTCCAGACATCTCGCTACAGGATCTTCCAAATTACTATAATCTCCAAGCTTTTTCGCTCTTGAGGAATGCCTTAATTTTCTCATTCCTTTCGCTTCAATTTGTCTAATTCTTTCCCTAGTGACCTCAAAATCAATTCCTACTTCTTCCAAAGTGTGATCATGTGTTTCACCAATCCCATACCTCATTCTTAATACTTTTTCTTCCCGAGGGGTAAGTGTTGCTAACACTTCTCTTGTCTTTTGCGCTAAATCTTGATAAAGAACATTTTCTTGAGCGTTCAATGTTTCCTTATCTTCAATTAGATCTCCAATAGTAATACCATCCTTATCTTCGCCAACTGGAATATCTAAAGAGGTTGGTTCTTCTGTAAGTTTAAGCAGATCTCTTACTCTTTCCACTGGTCTCTCTACCTTTGCCGCTACTTCTTCATGGGAAGGTTCATATCCTAATTCTCCCGCTAAATAACGTGAAGTCATAATGACCTGACTAATTTGCTCAGTTAAATGGACCGGAATTCTAATTGTTTTGGCTAAATCAGCAATAGCTCTGGTAATCGTTTGTCTGATCCACAAAGTTGCATAAGTAGAAAATTTATGACCGCGTCGGTACTCAAATTTATCCACCGCTCGCATTAACCCAATATTTCCTTCCTGCACCAAATCAAGAAATGTTAATCCTCTATCATTATAGTATTTAGCAATACTGACAACCAAAGGCAAGTTTGCTTCAATCATTTCTCCTTTATTTTTATTCAAAGCATCTTCAGCTTGATAGAACTCCGCTACTTTCTCCACAAAATCTTTATCACCAGCTGAATTTTTTTCTATAAATTGTTTAGTTAATTTGTAGAGGTTATTGGGATAATGTTTTTTTGGTAGAGTTTGTAATTGGTTTAATACTTCTGTAGGTCCTCTTTCTTTTTCAAATTCTTCCTTTACAAAAGGACTAAAACAAGAATAATCTAAAGTAGTAACATCAAGAATTTTGGAAATAGCAATAAAAAATCTTTGTTGAGATTGTTCAATCTTTTTACCTATCTTAACTTCCCCTTCCCAATCAAGCAGCTGTGTTTTATCAAATCCACTCATGTATAATCTTGCTAAATCTGAACTATAATTCTGTCCATTCTCACCATTATTTTTACTCATTTTAATACTAGATTTATAGATACATATAAAATTTGTTAAAAAACACTACTCTTCTTCAGATAAATTTAACATCAATCTCGACAATTTACCCCTCTTATTAGAATGCCGGCTTCAGGATATTTAATAAAAGGTCTTTAATTCTTTTGCTCTTGAGGGATGTCTTAATTTTTTCAGTGCTTTTGCTTCTATTTGTCTAACTCTTTCACGACAAATATCAAAGTCTTGACCAACTTCTTCTAAAGTATGATCACCCTCTTTACCAATCCCAAACCTCATTCTTAGAACCTTTTCTTCACGAGGTGTAAGTGTTGCCAATGCTTTCCTAGTTTTTTCTTTTAAACTGTACATAATAACATTATCTTCCGGATTCTCTGCTTCTGAATCTTCAGTAATTTCGCCACGAGGAGTATTTTCTTTTTCACCAATATGTTCATCTAAAGAGGAGAGATCTTCTTCTGCCCACCGCAGAATTTTTATTGCTTTTTCAATTGGCCATTCTAATTGATCTGCAACTTCTTCTAGATCTGGATCTCGACCTAATTGCTGGGTCAAATACCTATCGGTATTTCTAAGCTTTTTAATTTCTTCATTAGTATGTACAGATATTCTCATGGTTCTGGCTTGGTCAGCAAGGGCTTTAGTAATGCTTTGTCTTATCCAAATGTTTGCATAGGTAGAAAGTTTGTAGCCTCTTCTATACTCAAATTTTTCTACAGCTCGCATTAATCCAATGTTGCCTTCTTGTATTAAGTCAAGAAATTGTAATCCTCGATTTTTGTAATATTTAGCAATGCTCACCACTAAAGGCAAATTTGCATTAACCATCTTTGCTTTTTCTTTTACTAAAGATTTTTCCGCCTGATATAATCTACTTACTTTATCTTCAAAATCATCAATATAGTCTGCTGAGTTTACGGCTATAAATTGTTTTGTAAATTTGAAAAGATTAACATCATGATATCTTCTTTTTGGTAATGTTTGTAATTGATTGACGATTTCTACTGGTTCTTTTTCTTCTTCAAATTCCTCCACAAAGAAAGGGCCAAAACAAGAATAATCCAAAACAGGGAGATCAAGAACTTGGAAAGTACTATGATAAAACATTCCGCGAGAGTTTTCAATTCTTTTTGCTTGATTAACTTCCTCTTCTTGATTAAACAAACAATTTTCACCAAATCCTCTTATATATGACTCGGCTAAATCTGCCGTGTATTGAGGTTTTGATTGACCATTATTCCCACTCATTTTAAAACCAGAAAATTCATTACATATAAAATTTGTTAAAAATCACTTCTCTTTATCCCTCAAATGACTCTTCCAACGTACAATTGTATAATTGACTGGATTCCTAATCTTCTGACACAATCCATCAGGAAGACACATCCCTAGGTCCATATAGTAAGCCTCATTGTTACAGTTCGGCGGTAGTTTATCTCCTGGCTTAAAATGGTTCATTTGCCCTTTAATGTAAACTTCTCGTAAAGATTCCCGATTCTTTTCTTTGTTCCATTGTTGTAAATACACTTCAATCTCGTTCTTGCTCCAGCCAATCTTACCGAGAAAGTTCATTAAAATAAATACACTTCTTTTCCGGCCATCCTCAACTCCCTCTAGAATTTTCTTAATACACGGCGGAAAGAATTCTTCTGTAATCGGCGATTCAACCTGAAACTGTTCATAATCCTTCTCGATTTCTCTTTCCTCTTCTAGTTTCACTTCAAAATCTAACGCTTGCATTAATAATCTTCTTCCCGATTCTCCAGAAACATTTCTGTCTAAAAAAGTAAACATTGACGTTAACACTTTGTCTGGATGAGCCATCTCTTTTTCAAACTCCATCACTTTATCCGGATCGATTGGCAAACTAACTAAAGCAGACTTTTCATGTAAAGAGTAAGGCATCCTGTACAAATGGCGAGATGAGATTAAAATACTGTCAACTTCAATAATAGACAAGGGATTAAAAACAGAATTATACTCATTTGAACCACATGGGCACAACGTTTTTTTCTGCTCTATTTTCTCCATTAAGATTGCACACTTAGTACATTTCATAAATTCGTTCTCGCCTTTAATTCTTTGCTCACAACGAGAACAAATAAACTCATTTGTATTTTCTTGACTTAATTTTATTTTTTGTTTACATCTTAAACAGGTAGTAAGCAAAAATTCTCTTTCGCCGAATTTATTTTTAAGTTCATTTAGTCCAAAAGCATATTTGTTGTCAAATAATACTTTATTATCTTTAATCATGATATAATTATTAGAAATCAAATCTAACAAATATAATGAAATCTTCTTAGGATAATCTGGGAACATATCTTTTGTTTTTTTACCAGCCACTTCTTGCGGAAAAGCTTCAAAAGGAACTCCAATATGAAAGCCTTTATTTCCGGAATTATGTAATAAAATAGGATAACAACCACCAAAAAAACGTTCAGTTTTATCAACAGAAAGATCATAAACATCACATTCTTTATCCAAGGTAACCTTATTTATGGTTAATGTCATAATATCATTATGGAAAAGGTTACGATAATTCTTAATTATCTCTTTTGACTCGGAACTATATTCAACAGACTTGCAATTATCAAACCAATCCAATACTTTCTTTATTCTGTTAAAATTAGCAGATTTTTTCTTGAGCGTCATCTGTTCAGCACGATGATGATTAAACATTTTTGGTTTGATTTGATAATATACTTTTCTCAAGCCATCTATAGGAAAGAGTTTGCTTCTTGGATGTGGAGAATATTTGTTTCTTTTTCTAAAAAACTCAGTATTGTTTAATTCAGATTTAGGAATATTTATTGAATAAACATGGCTGCCTTTAAATAAAGTACCCTGTGGAAGAATATGTTCCTTAGACTGCTCCTCATTTATTGAACAGGAAATACCATGAAACTGACATATCCAAACCAGTTCTTTAATAAGTTGATGTGACACTGATTTTGCAGTAATAGAATACTCCCCCAATTTGTATCCATCTCCACGTAGATATCCTAATAATAACTCTTCAAAACACTCTTTTGAAATTTTCCATAAAAATGATGGAATATGTTTATTCTTTGCACCCCTCCCACAAGCTTTCTTGAAGAAGTAATACCATTCTTTTGAGTGAATTAAAACTTGGGTTGAATTCTTATTTGGATGTCTAAGAAAAATTTTTTTAGAAGTAATTTCTTTAAGTAGACTAATACATTCATTAATATATTTACTCTCATTACGATTAAAAGAAAAACCAATTTGATGAATAGTTTTAGTTAAATGACCTTCCGCTAAGTAATAACCTAGCAAAAGCATTAGTTTTTTGGTAATTACTATTCTTCTCTTAATTATTTTTCTAAAGAATTTAAAGTCCCATTCAAAATAATGTGTTTTTGAAATTATCTTTTTAGTTTTTCTAAAAGTAATTAAATGATCTCCATCTTTTAATTCTTCTACTTTCTTTTCAATAATTTTCGAGTGATCCCAAACAAAAACTGAATGATGTTTAGTTGCTTTAAGTGGATGCTGGGAATTTTTGTGGAAGATCTTGTAAACTTTTTCTTTATGTTCTAAATATCCAGTTATTTTTGAAAAACAGACATAACCATTTTTATCGAGAGACAAAACTTCTCCTTTCTGATTATTTTTTAGCATATCAACAACTGTTCTAATTGAAAGAAGCTTAATCTCATGATCAATTTTAACTAGCACTGGGGTGTCTCCAGTAACACTAAATTTACATGAAATATCCTTCACTTGATTATCCTTTAACGCTTTAATAAACAAATAAGCGGTTAATTTGGAAATCTCCCAATCTGGACAATCAATATCTAAAACTAAATCCCAACCAATCCGTAACTCATCTAAATCCTTCCGAGATAAATCACTGCTTAAACTTAACGGATTACTCCATAACTCTTCCGAAGCATGAAAAGAAGTTGTGTTTTGTAAGGCTAATTCCAAAACATCTCTTGGATAAGTTAACACATCTGGTCTTTTCCCAAAACCATCTGTATAACGCACACTCACTTCTTTATTACGGCCATGTTTAACCATCTCATCCTGAATATCTTTCCTTTTATAGAACCTTAAACATATCCCTTTATCTAAACCACCCATTTTAATTCTTGAGAGCGAGGTAGTTTAAAAGAATTTTGTAAATAGAAAATTAACCACAACTTCTTAGCTTCATCTTGAAATTTTAATTTCTAGATGAGCCAAAAACTGTTTACAGTTTTTTAGCTTCCTTCTTAAACTCTTCCGCTTTCTTTTTCAAAGCTTTCAGAGCAGAACTTAACGCTTTTCTGGGTTCAATTCCTTTTGTTTCAATTAAAAATTGAGGAACTCCAACTAAAGGATGATCGATTCGATAAGTAGCAATCTCTACACCTTTAACATTTCTTAATTCATCCTTCAAAACATTACAGAATGTATGTGTCTCTCCAGGTAACTCAAAAACTAGCTTGGTTTTACTTTCCTCAATAACTTTAAATTCCATAATAACTCTATTTTGGGATTTTATTTATAAAGTTTGCTATAAAAATTACTAAACTAAAATTAAAAAAGATTAAATAACTAATCCAAACAAGCGAAAACTAATCTCCATCTAAATAATTCCCCCCTTTCCCTCATCTAAAAGTAGTGCTAAAAAGGGAAAATTTTAAAACCATCTAAAATATACCCCTTAGATGAAAAAAAATAAGTATCAACTATCTCCAGAATATCTTAATTATAAAGAATCGGAGATTTGGGAGCCCTTAAATAAAATTGTTCCCGCTTCGCAACTTTTTCCTGAGACCCATCCTCTTTTTCTTTGCCTTTACCGTAAAATAAAAGAAGAATATAACCAGTTTCCTTTAAGAAAGAATGGTGAAGACCCTTTCCTTCATCCATTAAATACAGTTAATTTTCTAATTAAGGCTAAAGTTGATGATCCGATTACTTTATGTGCTGGTTTACTACACGATTTTGTTGAAGAAAATGTTGACTTGTATGAAAAAAAGCATCATCTCAAAAATGATGCTGCGGGAATAAAAATATTGGATCAGTATGAAGAAAAAGTGTTTAAAAGGTTAGAAGAAGATTTGAGAACTTTCTGCCAGAAAGAAAAAATTAATTTAACTTTTGTGAAGAAAGTTGTCAACGTCACTAAAATCCTCACTCGGCATAAAAAACATCTTTATTACCGTTCGATCTCAGAAATATTTAACTGTAAAAATGAAAAAACTAAAGAACGGGCAATCCAAATTAAACTTGCCGACCGCATGCATAATATCCAAACTCTTTCCAGTTATAATGAAGAAAACAGAATTTATCAATGTTTCAAGAATTTGTTTATTCTAAATAATACTAAGCGCTACTTGTTAAACATCACAGAAAAAAAGAAACGAAAACAACTTTATTCCACAACAAAATTATTTAAGAAATGTTGTAAATCCACTTATGAATCTTTTCTTAATGTTTGCCATCTCTCTTTAATGCACAAGGTGGGAAGAATTAAGTCAATGTTACATTTAGCTTTTCGCAAGTATGCTTCAGAATATGGCGGCTTATGGGCAGTAACGAAAGTTAATCTTGATGAAAAACACTTAATGAGATTATTTCAAGGCATTATTCGCAAGTACGATTCCCGTTTACATTTAGAATTCGACCGTTTTAAGAAAATGGAAAATTACGAGATTGATTTTTGCCGCAAATATTTTGCTGATTTTAATTTTAATCAGAAACAACTCCAATCTTTAGTCTACTATAAAGATGCTTATACCTTGAAAGAAATCGTTTTACGTTTATTATATAAACCAAAATATGTCATTTTTCGTTTTGGTTGTACAGAATTGTGTGTCAGAGGAAGAATTTGTATGCGTGAAAGGATTAAGTAAAAATTTTGATATAATTCTGCCAAATTTGCTCCACCACTTCTTTCTCAGAAATATTTTTAATCTCAGCAATTTTCTTAATTGTTTCTTTAACATAAGCCGGTTCATTTCTTTTATCTTTGAAAGGACTTAACCAAGGTGCATCCGTTTCCGTTAATAATTGTTTTAAAGGTGCTTTCTTGACTAAGGTCTGAAAACCAGACGACTTAACAATATGCGGCGGAATGGAAAAATAATAGCCTTGTTCAATTGCTTTTGTCATTAACGCTTTTCTTCCTGAGAAACAATGCATGATTACGGGGATTTCTCCATTAATCTCTTCTTCTAAGATATCCAAACATTCTTCTTCGGCTTTACGAGAATGAATCAAGATTGGTTTTTTAATTGCTTTCACAAACTTAATGATTTTACGAAAATTATCTTTTTGTTCCTGATGATGTTTTTCATCCCAATGAAAATCTAATCCTACTTCACCAACAGCAACAATCTTATCTTTATTTTTTTTAATAAATTTAAACTCTTTCTCTAAATCAATTTTTCCAATGTGTCGTGGCAAACCAACTTCATCCACTCCTAAACCTAAAGCATCAATCGGATAAATTCCTAAACTAACTTTAATCAGCGGATACTTCTCGGCTAATTTTAAAACTTCTTTATTCGCGGCAGGATTAACTCCCGAAACTATAATTACTTTCACTCCAACTTTCTTCGCTCTCTGCAACACTTTATCTAAATCATTTTTAAACAACTTATGGTTCAAATGACAATGGACATCTACTAAGTTCATGATTGGACTTAAATCAATCTTCAATTTAAAGGTTTTGCTAAAAAAAGTTTAAAAAAAAAGTGCTTTTTTTAACTTCTTATGGAAAATCCATTTAACTTTTGTATAGGAAAATATCCTTGGAAAAGAGCGAGAAGAACTTTGGAAAGAACTTTGCTCGCTTTACCAGTTAATCTTGTTTACCAAGATTATTTCTTTCCTGAACTTAGAGTTTATCACCTTTCTGGAGATAATCAAACCAGAACTATAAAAATGACCCCCTTATTTAATCAAGAACCCACTCCAGAATTATTAAGAGTAAAGAAAGATAAAGACAAATTAACCTGGTTATGTCAAAACGATCCACAAGCAGAATTTCAATATGATGGAGAAAAAAATAAAGAACTAATTATTTTTAGGAGGACAGTTGCTGGTGTCTATGCACCACAATGGAATTTTTATATTAATCCCTGGTACTCCTTGATTACAAATAATGATTCTTTCTAATTAAATTTTATTTTAACTAAGAGAACATAAACATTTTCTAGTCAGTAAATCAAATTGTATTTTACTTCTTTCATTTTCAAAATCCAAACATTTTTAAAAAATAGCCAAAATTACCACTAAGATGGTAGAACTGATCATTACTGAGAAGCCAAGTTCAGCAAGAAAGTTAGCTGCTGCTTTAGCCGACGGTAATCCAGTCCAAAAAAAGAATAAACAAAGTTCATATTTTGAATTAACCCATAACAAAAAACCAATCATTGTAACTTCTGCCGTGGGCCACCTTTACGGTTTAGTTGAATCTAATCCTCAAGGTTGGACTTATCCAGTCTTTGATCTTAAGTGGGAAGCGTCCTATAAATCATCAAAAGATTTGCATTACATTAAAGTTTACATTGATACTATTTCGATGCTTACTAAAAAGTGTGATGAGTTTACTATTGCTTGCGATTATGACGTTGAGGGAGAAGTTATCGGCCTTAATGTCATCAAGTATACTTGCAAAAAGAAAGATGCTAACCGAATGAAATTTTCTACTCTTACAAAAACTGATTTAGTAAAATCATACGAAAACAAGATGAAACATCTTGACTGGGGTCAGGCTAATGCTGGAGAAACAAGACATTATTTAGATTGGTTTTATGGTATCAACCTCAGTCGAGCTTTAACCGCTTCTGTAAAAGCTGCTGGTTCATTTAAAGTAATGTCCGCCGGCCGAGTACAAGGACCAGCCTTAAAATTACTAGTAGATAGAGAAAAAGAGATCCAAGCTTTTAAACCAGAACCATTCTGGTTAATTCAGTTAGAAGGAGATTATAACAAAAATATTATCGAAGCTTGGCATGAAAAGGATAAAATCTTTGATCAAAAAGTTGTCACTGAAATTCTCG
Organism: Nanobdellota archaeon; assembly: GCA_018812355.1. GTDB lineage: Archaea > Nanobdellota > Nanobdellia > Woesearchaeales > GW2011-AR9 > JAHJDQ01. The sequence goes on from JAHJDQ010000012.1 coordinate 17,580, forward strand.
CTAAAATTAAAGAAGAGAAACAAGCTAAAATTAGTAAAATTACGAGAACAAAACGAGAACAACAACCTCCGTATCCTTTTGACTTAACCAGTTTACAATCAGAATCATATAATATTTTTAAAATCACCCCAAAAGAAACATTAGCGATTGCCCAACAACTATATTTAGCAGGAGTAACCTCTTATCCGAGAACTTCTTCGCAAATACTAGATCCTAAATTAGGTTTAAGAAAAATCATGCAAGATCTAACTAAACAACCCGAATATGAGGGTTATTGTAAAGAGTTATTAAAATCAAAAGAACTTAAACCAAATAATGGCAAGAAAACCGATCCTGCCCATCCAGCTATTTATCCTACTGGCCAAGTTCCTGGAGAACTAAAATCTCGAGAAAGAAAAGTTTATGATTTGATTGTCAAAAGATTTTTAGCAACTTTTTCAACTCCAGCAGTAAGAGAAACGATGAAAGTCTTCTTAGATGTTAAGGCAGAAACTTTTATTGCTAAAGGCACTCGTACTATTGAAGAGAATTGGTTTGCTTTTTACAAACCTTATCTGAAGTTAGAAGAAATTACCCTGCCAGATATGAAAGAAAATGAAATTGTAAATATCAAGAAAATCACTAAGCTGGACAAAGAAACTCAACCACCAAAAAGATTCAACCAATCATCAATCATTAAAGAGCTGGAAAAAAGAAATTTAGGAACGAAAGCTACTCGTGCTGATATCCTAGACAGATTATTTCAACGTGGATATATTGAAGGCGTTAAAATTACTGCGACTGAATTTGGGATAAAAACAATCGAAATTTTAGAAAAACATGCTCCTACTATTGTTGATGAGGAACTTACTGCCGATATTGAATTAGAGATGGAAAAAATTCGTGAAGGCAAACAAAAACAGGAAACAGTTTTAGAAAAAGCAAAACTAATTTTAACAAAACTTCTTACAGATTTCAAAAAGAAGGAGAAAGTTATTGGCCTAGACATTATGGAATCATTAAAAGATACGATTGATGCTGCTAATAACATGGGTTCTTGTCCTGTTTGTAAAGATGGTCATTTATCAATTAGAAGAGGGAAATTTGGTAGGTTTGTTGCCTGTGATAAATATCCGGAGTGTAAAACTACTGCTAATATTCCTAAAACTGGAAAAATAAAATATCTTCATAAACAGTGTGAACATTGTCAATTTCCAATAGTCGAAGCAGGAGTTGGAAGACAAACCAGACAAAGTTGCTTAAATGTTGATTGTCCTGGAAAAACTAATGGAGAAAAAAAGCAAACTTATCCAGAAGACGGGATGACCTGTCCAACCTGTAATGAGGGGAAGATGGTTTTAAGAAAAAGTTTCTACGGTGAGTTTCTTGGTTGTAACAATTATCCTACCTGCCAAACAATGATGAAAATTGTTAAAGGAAAAGTAGATCTTGCTAATCCAATTGTTAAAACTGGCGAGGCTAAAAAGAAAGTTGTTAAAAAGAAAACTTCTAAAAAAACTGTTAAGAAAAAGAAA
>JAHJDQ010000071.1 GCA_018812355.1 Nanobdellota archaeon
TAATTAACAACCTTTATAAAACGCAAATAAAATAATAAATCAAAATGGCTTTTTTAGATCCTATCTTGAATCCAGTATTATTACCTTTAGTACAATGGAATCCTTTCTTTGCAATTGTTATTATTTCATTATTAATTTCGTTAATGATTGTTTTCATCTACAAATGGGTTACTAATCAAGATGAAATGAAGAAGTTAAAGGAAGAACAGAAGGAGTATCAGAAAAAGCTCAAATCTCTAAAGAATGATCCGCAAGAGATGATGAAAGTACAAAAGGAAGCGATGAAGAAAAACATGGCTTACATGAAACATTCTTTTAAGCCGACTTTAATCACATTCATTCCAATCATCTTAATATTTGGTTGGATGAACGGTCATTTAGCTTTTGAATCACTTAATCCGGGAGATACTTTTAGCGTAACCGCTTTGTTTAATGAAGAAGTTACAGGAGAAGCGGAAATGATTCTTGATGAAGGGTTAATCTTTTCCATTAATGAAAATATAGGGACAGTTTCGGAAGCGAAACAAGTCATTAATGGGGATAAAACTTGGTATTTAAAAGGAGAAGCTGGCGAGCATTTTATCACAGTTAAGGTTGGAGAAGTAGAGCAAACTAAAAAAGTATTAATAACGAATGAGTTGGAATATGAAGAGCAAATTTCTGTTTTTGATCGTTCTGCGGTTAAGCAAATTAAAGTTAATTATGAAAAATTAAAACCAGTTAATGAATGGCTTAGTAGTGGAGATAAAGAAGCTAATTTTTCTTTGTTTGGCTGGGAGCCGGGCTGGTTAGGATGGTATATTATCTTTTCTTTAGTCTTTAGTATGGGCTTAAGGAAATTACTAAAAATCTATTAGGGGGTAAAAATAAAATGGAAGGAAATAACAACATTGGTTATTCTGAGTTTAACAAAAGTGATGTTTCATCTAATCAGTCAGAAGATTATTTTAAAAATTCAGAATTTGGATTTATTAAATCAGAAGAGCAAGAAAAAAAACAAGAAAAGCCAAATCGAAGAAAGAAAAAATGGAACCATTGGAAAATTGCTACGGCTATTTTAACAGTATTATTAGTATTGGCGGTGTTTACTTTAAATCCAAATTCTTCTGCTGGTGGATTATCAGAGGAAGAAGCAGCGGCAAAGACAGTAAGTTTTGTTAACACCAATTTATTACAAGGTCAGGCTGTTGCGAAATTAACTTCGGTCGAAGAAGATGATAGTGGAGTGTATAATATTAAAATGAATATTGATGGTCAATTGATTGACGGTTACGTTACTAAAGATGGGAAGTATTTCTTTCCACAAGCAATTGATTTAGAAGAAGAACCTGGAGTTGCACCAACAACGGCTGGATCTCCACCTCCTCCAACAGTAACTAAATCTGACAAGCCCGTTGTAGAATTATTTGTAATGAGTCATTGTCCTTATGGGACGCAGGCTGAAAAGGGAATTTTACCTGTGATTGAAGAGTTAGGAAATACTGTTGATTTTTCCATAAAATTTGTTAATTATGCAATGCATGGCGAGAAAGAAGTGCTTGAAGAAATGAATCAAGTTTGTATTCAGGAAGAACAGAATGAGAAGTTTTTTGACTATCTGAAATGTTTCTTAGATTTTGACGATGGTGTTAAGTGTTTAACTGAGGCGGGAATAGATACGGCGAAAATGGAAACTTGTGTTGCTGCTTTAGATGAAGAATTTAAGATTACGGAATTGTTAGCAGATCAAGCAACTTGGAGTGGAGGAAGGTTCCCTCAATTTCCAGTTCATGATCAGGAATGTAATGAATATGGGATTCAGGGCTCGCCCGGTTTAGTGATTAACGGAGCAAGTGTTTCTTCCGGAAGATCGCCAGCAGAGTATTTAACGACAATCTGTGCAGCTTTTAATGAAGTTCCGGAAGGATGTGATGCTGAGTTAAGTGCGCAGTCTTTCTCACCAGGATTTGGTTATGAAGTGGGAGCAGCTTCAGAAGCTAGTTGTGGTTAGATTTTTTTGTTTTCTTTTTTTCTTTTAATTTTTTGATTTCTGCAGTACCTAGCTTTAGCGTCTGTTTCTAACTGGAGGGTAAGCAGAAGCCCTTTAGGGCGTGATAAAAAGCGTTAGCTTTTTCTTTAAGTTAATTTTCTAGAAATTTGCATAGCGAATTTGATGTAAGTATGAGCTCATACACGTTTTTCGCTAGAAAAACGCATATGAGGTATAACAAATGACTAGTGAGAACTTTGGATTAAAAAAGTTTTCCCATTCTGTGGGCCAAAACTGGTATCATGTTATTTTGATACCAAAAGGAAGATTTCCAATCTTCCGACAGAAACACCAGCGAGAATTAGCTGTAAAAGCCATTGATTGGATATGTGGGCGGCATAACATCGAAGTATTCACTAAAGAGATAATGGATGACCATGTTCATCTCTTTGTATCTTGCCCACCAGACAATTCGATCAGAAAATTAATCCAATTGATTAAAGGGGGTTCTTCCTATTACATTAGGAAGAACCACTTGCCTTTGAAGAAATATGATGCACTCTGGAGCAGAGGGTACATGTATCGAAGTGTAGGAAGTGTAAGTGCAAAAGTAGTGGAACACTACATAAATCATTCAAACCAATGGATTAATTCAAAACAGAAGAAGCTTGTTTGATTAAAGAACGGCCGGTAAATGCCCCTTGGCTTTAGCCAGGGGATAGGTCGTTCTTCTTTTTACTTAATTTTAGTGATTTTACAAAAACATTTATATAGCACTTACTAGTCTACATACTGCGATGCTCGGATGGCACAATCTGGTACATGAAAAAAGAATACTATCTTTTTTCAGTACTGAAAATCAATCTTTGTTGATTTTCATGTACTGCGCAGGATTGCTAATCCTGTTTCCTCACGGATACAAGAAAAATTTAACGCCCATGCCCAGGTCGCTTAATCTGGTATAGCGCAGGATTGCTAATCCTGTTTCCTTACGGATATCTGGGTTCAAATCCCAGCCTGGGCGTTTGGCAAATTTTTCTGTACAGAAAATAAAGAAAATACTTTATTTTAGTACTGAAAATCAATCGTTGTTGATTTTCATGTACAGAAAAGAGCTATTCTTGCTCTTTTCTTGTATCTGGGTTCAAATATCTCTCAGGGAGACCACCTGAAGATTTGAGAGTCCCAGTCCGAGCGTTTTTTTCTTTACGATAAGTTATATCTACATCTACAGCCAATTCTAAATAAATATAAATATAATCATTTTCCGTTATGGATAATTGAAATATTGTTATCTGTAACAGAAACATTTAAAAAGTAATAAATTTTGATTATGACATGACTTCATTAGAACAACATAAAAATAATTTCGAACAGTTTATGAAAGATGTTGAAGAGAAAATTCGTGCAAACTTGTTGGTGGAAAGGCAAAAAATTATTGGTTTTGATACTTCGGAAGCTGCTACCAACATTTTAGAATATTTTTTACATAATAAAAATTTAATTTCTTCTGGATTTAGAGTTAATCATAATTATTTTGCATCTGAAAAAAGGGCTCAACGTCATCTTGATTTTGATTTTCCTAAGAAGAATGAATTAATTTCTTTAATGGTTAAGCAGGATGAATTAAGAAATTTACTATCCACTAAAAAGCGCAATATCATTTCGTTAGGTTATGGATATAATGCCTACAGGAATACGCTTTTTTGGGATCCTAAAAATTCCGTTCCCGAATTTTTATGATGTTATGGCAAAGAGAAAGAATTAAGTTTAGTTAAAGAAGCGGTTAGTAATATTAACGAGATTAAAAAATTAATTGAAGAAGAATTAGGTGAAGAATTATGAGACAGAACGAATTGTTTTCCTACGTCTATGATTTTGTTTCACAATTGTTAGATGAGAAGTTAATCTTTGATTCTGTTTCTAAAATTATATTATTTGGTAGTGTAGTTAGAGGGGATTTTAGGAAAGGCAGTGATGTAGATTTATTTGTTGAATTGAAAACTTTGAAAGAGAAAAAGAAAATTGATCATTTAATTAAGAAAGAATTGAACAAGTTTGAAACTCGGGCTGAGAAAAGTTGGTATTTAAGGGGTGTTAATTTGCCAATTAAACTGCTAATTGGAAATCTGGATCAATTTAAAGATTTGAAAGAAGAAATTTCTAGTTATAGTAAAGTTGTTTATGGTCAGTATGAGGAAATTCCAGGGAGAATTAAACACAAGGTGTTAGTAACTTACGAAATTAAAAAATTGTCTCAGAAAAATAAAATGTCTTTTTTAAGAAAGTTATTTGGTTATGTTTCAGTAAAAAAAGGTAAGAAATATGTTAGTAAA
>JAHJDQ010000072.1 GCA_018812355.1 Nanobdellota archaeon
GGCTTTGTGATAACAATTCGTTGGAGCAGACTGCGAGTTTTGCATTTTACAATTTGTGGTGGTTTAAAGATTAGTGATGTTATACATAGTAGGTAGCCGTTCCTGCCCGCAGCAGCTCAACATTTGGCGTTAGCCTTACAAGAGAGCAGACTTACAAGCGGGAAGTCGGGCGTTAAGCGAGAGCTCGGATAGAAAACGAGAAGTCGGATGGTAATCGAGAGTTCGGATGAGAAGCGAGAGCTCAGGCGAATAAGCGAAACATACAAGAAGAAAGCCTAACAAGAAAGAGGGAAAAAGTACCATCTTTCTGACATAAAAATAGGACATTTCTACTTTGGGTTAACATTGTGATCATTTTCCTCTTGACATTCAATATCCTATATGTTACACTTAAATTATGAGAAATATCTCCTGAAAGCGAAACAACCTAAATTCAGCCAAATGGAGGTATCTGAAATAGGGTTGCAGATACTTCCAAAATGGCAAGATTCCGAACTTGGTTCAGATATAAATAAGTTGTTTGCTCATTGCGAGCAAGGAGAGAGGAGGCAACAAAAATGAAAAAACTACTTGGAGTTGTATTAATTGCTGTAATTATTTCTGGGTTCGGGTGCTCTAAAAAGGAAGAACCCGAGAAGAAAACAGGAGTTACAGAACTGTCTGTTAGGATGAAATGGTTTTTTGCAGGAACGATGAGTCATTTTTTTTATGGGAAAGAGCTTGGAATTTTTGAGAAAAAAGGACTCAAGATAACAATCCACCCTGGTGGACCTGATAATAATTCCATAATATTGGTGGCAGCAGGGAGCAATGCTATTGGTGTAACCTCTGCAGATGAAGCGTTAGTTGCTATTCAAAAGGGAATACCAATTAAAATTATTGGCACATTATTTTATAAGTCTCCTATAGTTTTTATTTCAAAGAAGAATAGAGGGTTGGACAAATTTGAAAATCTTAAGGGGCGAAAAGTTGAGATTGACTATGGCTCAAATGCTGAAATACAGTTTCGTGCTTTTAGTAATGCGGTTGGGCTAAGAAAAGAAGATTATTTTGAACAACCCTACACATATAACTTGATACCATTTTTAGAGGACAAGGTAGACTATAGTGTGGCTTATGAGATGGATCAAATCAATACTCTTAAATCTAAAGGTGTTGAAGTAAATATCTTCCGTCCTGAAGAAGTAGGGATTTCACTTTTGGGGGATGTTTTAATTTGTAAATCGGATTATTTTGACAATAATAAAGAAACAATTGATAAATTTCTAAAAGCACTTAGAGAAGCAATTAGTATAAGTTCCAAAAATCCAGATAAAGCTACAGATGCATTAGTTAAGTCGGCACAGGGGCTCAATTCTGATAATGAAAGGAAAATTTACCGCGACACAGTCAAATTCCTTAGTTACAAAGATCATATTTTATATAACGACATGATGTTATGGAAAAAAACTTTTGAGTTCTTGAAAAATCAAAAAGTTCTTGATCATGATAAATTACCCAAGTGGGAAAGTCACATCTATTGGGATGGTGATAAAAAGTGATTCGTAATAAACTCAAATCTCTGTTCAATTTGCTGTTATTCACTATACCATTTAATCTATTTCTTACAATGGTGGTTGTATATGTTCTCCAAGTCCGTTAAGAGAAAAATCGAAAAATATGAAAAGCAATTTAGACCATTGGTTTGGGGAACCAGTCTTTCTTGCCTTCTTTTTATTACATTAGTATCACTATATTTCTTTCCGACGGTGCTTTATAGCAAATATGGTTTCTTGAAAGTTAACGAGAAGACATTACAGGATATTTTACAAATCAGCTTCACCGTAGTTGGTGTTTTCTTTGGTGTTTTCTTGCAACAACTTTTTGGGTTTTTGATAGTGCCTGACAAAGAAGTACTACACCCTCTCAATAAGAAATCGCTCTTCCCTGAGTTCTTTTCCGCACTTGAAGAATTTTCTGACAAGATCAAAAAAGATGAGAAAGGATTATTAGATGATAAAAGAACTAATATTACTATTCTTCTAAGTTCTCCTGTTTTGGTTGATTTTGATGAAATCCCCAAGATTATTAAAGACGAAAACTACAAAACTAAATATGAGATACTGGTAAATGAAATCTTTAATAGTGAGAAAAAGTTTGAAAGAAAGATTATTTGCTTAGATATATTTCAGTCCCAACAACAAGGACTTTCTCCAATACAAAGATTTATAAAATCTTTCTCAGGTTTTATTATCTCTGAGCAATATGGAGGAGAAACTATAAAAGATAGAGAAGTTTCATACTATAGAGATGTAGATACCTTTAGAAGGAACATTGCACATAAAGTTAGCGTTTTTTGTGATTCACCAATCATTAAAGAGTATATGAAATTTGCAAAAGAAGACGATTTACAATGGCAAGCGATTGTTGTGAAAGCCCCTCAAATTCGTTTTTATAAGGCAGTTGTGGGATTCTATGGAGAGGATTTCTTTAAAAAATATTCTTTTTTGGGTTTGATGAATGAAATTAAGTCACGACTTATAGACCCAGATAATCAAGGTTTTGTTTCTGATGAACCTGATATTGTCGAGTGGGTAATGACTGGATTGGTAAATCCATACATTCCAGACAAAGAGCAGAAGGCAAGAGTTATTACTCATCACTCAAGTGGAGTGCATGACAAAATCACAAAAGAGAAACCATGTGGAGAGGGAACAACAGAAGAATCGGTGATGATAGATAATTTAAAAACACTTGAGACAGTTAATGTAACATATACACATGGACCAAACTCAATTTTAAGAGAGATTGAATATCCTATGTTTGATGGTACAATAAGCAACCTTATAAAAATAAAATATTGTCAATACCTTTTCCATCCACTTATTGCTGAATCTGCAACTTGGTCATCTTTGAATATTCGTATGTTGGGGGATAAAAGAGTTTTGGATATGTGCTGTGGTATCGGTGTGCAGGGACTTGCATCAATTGATAAAGGAGCTACATTTGTTCATGGAGTTGACAACGATCCGATAGCACTCCTTTGTACCATAGAAAATTACAAAAGAAAGGTCAATAACAAATCAAGTATTCAGGTTTCTGTAACCTTATCGGAAGGATTTGAAAATGTAAAGGCAAAAACTTTTAACGAGTTTGAAAAAATATTTAAAGACACATTAAATAATTCAACTTGGAATGGTAATTTAAATGATCAACGAAAAGAAGAGATATTAAAGTTGTTTGAAGATAATCGTAATTATGCCCAAGAAATATATAAAGGATGTATTTCTAAAGATTTTGATATCATAATACTTGAACCTCCCTTTGTGGAGTTTTCGGAAGATAACGCTTCCCCTTCACATGATAGCCTCTATGATAAACATTTCGTAGTTACCCGTAGCCTTCTAACGCATGCCAAAGATTATCTTAAGCAATCTCAAGATAGTAAAGATTGGAAAAAACCTTATGTATTCCAAAGTTTTTCTTCGCTTGAGAATATAGTAGAATTTGAGAATTATATTGACGGGGTAGTTAGGTACAAAATATTTCGCAAGTCATGTATTGAAAAGAATGGTGCGTATTGGTATTGTTACTATTTAATTCCAATTTATGAGGCTCAATCGCAGTTGAACCAAATCATAATTAAGGAGGGCAAAAATGAACAATGAAATATTAATAGGACCCAATAACATCTCTGGCAAAGTAATAGAACCTGTTGGAAATAGTCTGCAAGTTGTTTGCTTTATGATTCATGGACTAACAGGTAATATGACCGGCTTTAATGTTTTGGCTTCTGAATTGAGTGAAAGAGGAATTACTTCAGTTATGTTTAACTGCCGGGGGGCAGGACAATTGCAAGTCTCCTTAACAATTGACTCAATGATTGAAGATATTAGAGATGCATATCAATTTGCTAACACACGGTATAAAAATTCAAAATTTGTAGTTGTCGCAAGAGGAATTGGTGCCTTAGCATCACTTATTGCCTTAAAACAGAATGTGAATATTTTTATGAAGATTTATTGGGCCGGTATATTTTATACAAGGACAGAAGTGGAAATAGAATATCAGCGGCTTGCTGGTCAGATTAAATCTAAAGGTATTGCAGAAATTATTACTCCATCCAAAATTTACAAAATAAGTAGTAGTTACTTAGAAAGTCTCAAATGTAAAGAATATATTGCCCACAAGTATGTTAACGAGAAGGATAATCTGATAATTATCCATCCTGAACATGATGAAGTTTCATTATTATCTTCTGTTGAAGAATTTATTAGAAATATAGGTACTGGTGTTAAGAGAAAATTAATTACTATACCAGAAGCAACTCACCCAATCATTCATGGAAGAGAATATATTGACCAAACCTTAAAAGAGATTGCTTCATTATGAATGAAATTATTCTCCAATGTAAAAATCTTCAAGTTGTGTATGATAAAAGGGTTATTATGGATAGCCTTACATTTGATCTCAAAGCTGGTGAAACTGCTATCCTAATGGGTAAATCTGCTTGTGGAAAGACAAGTTTTCTAAAGGCAATATGTGGAATCATTCCTTATAAAGGAGAGATTAAATACAAGGGGCGTATTATGATGATGTTTCAACGGCCCTGTGTACTTCCTCATAAAACAGCAAAATCAAATATTGAGTATGTAGCAAAGTTGTGTGGTGCAAAAAAACAGTTTGTTGATGAGCTAATAGAGAGGATAGAAATTAAAGATTTATTAGAGCAGTATCCCCATCAATTATCTGGTGGAGAATTACAGAGGCTTTCGTTATTAATATGTTTATTGGTTCAACCAAGTATATTACTTCTTGATGAGCCTTTCAGTGCTTTAGACTATACAACCCGTTATAATATAATTAGTGTTCTTAGCGATATTAAAGAACGTGTTGGGCTGTCTTTTCTAATTGTGACGCATACTATAGATAATATAGATATTATTGGAGAGAGATTTTGGTATATGGATGGAAATCCAGCAGGATTGGAATTTTTTGCAACAATAACTGAATTAAAAAATAAGTTGCAGAAAAATATCAAGGAAAATTCTTAAAAATGAATCGTATCCTCTCAAAATTTCATGGTAAAAAAAATAAAAATGAATTAAGGACCAGAAAGTATCGGATGCAAAGGGATGGCTTTTTCTCGAATAACTTCTGCCAATGATGGCAGATTGAATGTTTTACTAACACGATCAAAGATATAATCATACGCATTAACGCCTA
>JAHJDQ010000002.1 GCA_018812355.1 Nanobdellota archaeon
GAAAGCAAAGGAAGACGGAGTTGATGCATTATTAACAGTTGGAATTGACTTTGAGTATGTTGAAATGTTTGATCAACTAAGAGAATTAGAATCAGGAATTACTTTGTTTTGTGCAACATCTTCTGAATGCATTTTCCCAGAATTAGAAAAAACACAAGGGGATAGTCTTGAAGGAACATTAAGTATTGACTTCGTTAATCCTGAAGAAATTGCTAAATCGGAGTTTGCTGACAAGTATACCAAAGAATATGCTGAAGCTAGTGGGATTGTTGTAACTTACGCAGCTACAGGATATGATTCAGTCATAATGATGAAAGATGTTTTTAGCCTGTGTGAACCAAAAGATCAAGATTGTATTAAAGCTGGTTTAGAATCTTACAAGAATGAAAAGAAAAATACGGTTGTAGATTCTACTGGATTTGAAGATAGGATTCTTAGGTTAGAATATGACATCTATGAGTACCAGAGTGGAGATTGGGTACAATTAGAATAATTTTATTTCTTTTTCTTTTATTTAGGAACTCCCCTACCGTTTTTATTTAGTTTAGAACTCCCCCCGTTTAGTTTATGTTAGCGAAAATTTGGGAGAACGAAGTGAACCGCATAGACAATGTTATAGGAAGTTTTAATTTCCTCTTTTTTGTTTTTCTCGTCTATGCGAAGGTGTCAATGCACAAGATTTACGGAAGCGTTAGCGTACCTGAAAAGGTGATTAAAATATTGGATTTAACATCGCGATTAAGAGAAGTTCGCGAAGCGAATTTGGACGGAGCCTGCAAGGCGGAGTCTCTTAATCGCTGTTCTGCGACCCGACCGAAGGGAGAGTGCAACGTGGCAAGCGAAGCGCAGAGTTTTGATTTTTTTCTTCCAGTGCAAGAAGCAAGGGCGAAGCCCTATCTTTTTATTTTATTTTTATTAAAATTTGCACCTTCCAGAAAAAATCAAAATTTCGCCGAACATCGCGATTATCCGAAGTGCTTTAAGTCCGAAGGACATTAAAGCATTTGGAGAAATCCCGAGCTGAGGGATTTCTCGGATAATCGCTGTTATGCGTCCCGAACGTAACGAAGTGGAGTGAGAGCGCAGCGTGGTCGTAGCGACCGAAGGGAGCGGAGAAGTTAGTGTTGTCCGTCATTTAAGAATCCAGATATAATCCTCTTTTTTCGTTAATTTATTATCTTTATTTGATAATCCATTAACTGCGTTTTGAAAATCTTTTATGTCTTTATTAGTTAGTTCATCAAAAGGTTTATGATAAAAGAAAGAAATTATTGCTTTTCCATCTTCATTCAAAGAAATACACTCCAAAGTGTTAATTTCAGAGGGTATTGTTTCTAGTTGGTGCTTTAAATTATTATTTTTCAGAGAATTGATTATGTTTTTTGTTAAATCTAAATTTTTTAGACTAGCAAAGTCTCTTCCCAATTTTATTTTTAGTAGAACATCTCCACTTTTTGGGTTGGTTGTAACAATTAATGCAATGCCCTCATCTTTTAATGATGCATAAATGTTCTTTATTGTTTTTTGATAATTTTCAAGATAAACCAAAACGTGTGAAACTAAAATAAAATCTGATTTTGGGATTTTGACATCATCAATTTTCTTTTTTGAATAATTAATTTTATCAAAGTTACAATTCTTTTTGAAATCATCAATTAAGTCTGATGGTTCAATAACATTACAAGTTAATTTTGCTTTATTTTTAAGGAAATTAATAATCGGAATTGTAACTTTTCCATCTCCTGCACCAACGTCGGTAAAAACAAAGTTTTGATCTTTTTTTAATTTGAATGAGGAGGATAGTTTTTTAATAATATTTTTTACAAGAATTTCTTTCTGATTTGTGTTTTTAATATAGACTTGAAAAGTACTAGATTGCTTCTCATAAAACTTCTTGTAGGACATAAAAGAAAAAAGAGGATTTAACTATTTAAAGTTATCTTAAAGGACAACACTAATTACGCATAACATTGCGATTAAGAGAAGTTTGGCGTAGCCAAATTTGGGGAAATTTTCTGCAAGAAAATTTACCTCTTAA
>JAHJDQ010000073.1 GCA_018812355.1 Nanobdellota archaeon
ACTCAGTAGCAATCAACTCTCTCTTCTCTCGACTAATTTTTCTTTCCCACATAAATGCTTCTGCATTCCAAAACGCTTTTTTATTCTCCGGCCAGCCTTGTGCCCACTCTACCTCTTGAGCAAACCCCCTCATTTTTTTTTCTACCTTCTGCCCATACTGTAACTCAATCAATCCAGAAAGAAATTTACTCTCATTATCAAGTTTCATCTTCAAAACAACAACGCCGCAAGATTAACAAATCCATGAAATACTAACCCGCCAGATAAACTATTTGTCATCAAGACAAAAACTAACATTAAAATTCGACCTAAACAAATAAAGATCTCTCGACTAACAAAATAACCTACTGGATCGCTCTTTCTTGCCTTGTCATACTCTAATGCTCCCATTGGCGCTTCTCTCACTCCATAAGTGATTGCTCCAAAAATAGTTGCTCCAAAAACATGTGTTACTGTTTGTACAAAGGCCCTCATGATCCAAGCTAATGATTCAAAACCAGTAATCCAATGTAAAAGCTTACTTTTACTTTTATGATCACTATACTTTCCCACTACCACAATTAAAATCGCCCCTATTCCAGAAAGAACAAACCCCATTAATCCTAAAGAAACATAATCATTAAGAATCACAAAGATAAAAATTGGCCAGATCACTCCTTCGGCCATTACTCTACTTCCCCGAGAAACAAAAAATAACGAATTTTTCCAATGTTCTTTATCCACGACCGATTTCAAAGAAAAACTATACTTAACATACTCTTCTTTACTAAAAAACAATACTCCTGCAGAAATTATTAAAATTAAAGCAACTAAAACAAAAACTAACCAAAAACCAACAAATTTAATGATTACCCCTCCAATTAACGGTCCGAACATACTAGCAATAATTGATAATCCTGTTCTTTTACCCATCTCTTCTCCACGATGTTTTTTATGACTAGCATGATAAAAAATAAGATGTATCCCCATCCAAAAAAAAGAAATCGCTAAACCCTGAAAAGAAGCTACTACCATTAAAGGAATTTTAATTATAGTTAACAATTGCAATAATGATACAAAAATTAGAAAGAATGGGACACTCAGTAAAATAGTATGTTTAACACCATATTTAGAAGCAAATTTTGCAGCAACCGGAGTACTAATCGCAAAAATCAACGCATAAAAAATGTAAAAATATAATGTTTGCGATAAAGTATAACTCAGTTCTTTGTAAAGATATAATGGAACGAACAAACCAATTAATGATAAAGCAAAATTACGTAACATTAAACAAAGATAAATTTGTGTTAACTCTTTTTTTGGTCTAAAATACCATAACAGATGGTGATTATTATCCATAAAAAGAGTAAACTGTTATCGTTTTTAATGTTTACTATTTTAAACAACAAGATTAATAAAGAAAAAAGAAAAAATAGCTTTATGGGCCTGTAGTCTAGTGGCTATGCGTTAAAATCGAGATTTTTAGCATCTTCGTGTTACGCACTACAGATGATATCGCCTCGACAAGTGTAACTGATTACACGCGAAGTGGCGGGGGTCCCCGGTTCGAGTGACATTAAATTCCAGCAGGAATTTATGTCCGACTATCCGGGCAGGCCCATTCATTTTAATAATCAAATTTAAACTAAAAACAAATTCATAACATAACAAAAAACATATAAACTCAAAAAAAATTCTCTTCTTATGTTAGAAAACCTACAACAACCAATTTATCAACTAGCTCAAGACAAAAAAAGAGCACTAATTCCAAAAATTGTTATCTTAGTTGTCTTAGGCTTCATTTTTTATTTAGGTATCCTGATTAACCTTTCTTTGTTAGAACTAAGAGGATCAGAAGAAAGCACAATTAAAATCGTTACCCTCATCATTCTCTTAATTATCATTATCGTCGGGATGATTCTTTCTTACTATCACGCCAATTTTCCTTACCTTTTCTATCGCGACCGTGTCGTTCTTCACAATAAAGAAATTCTTTACACTCAAATCATTAATACCCAACCAAAAAAAGATATCTTAGGAAAAATATTTCATACTTATTCAATCAATCTTGGCCAGCATTTTCATCTCCGTCATCTTCCCGAAGAGGTCCAAATTCAAGCCTATCTCCAACAATTGATTGATTATGCTAAAAGAAATCAAAATTAATGATTAACTTAAACTAATAAATATTTCTACGATAACTTTTCGCTAGAACCACAAGTAAAGATAAACTCAACGGCCCCAATATTACTCCTAAAGGACCAAACATAAACAATCCCCCCAATGTTCCTAAAAGAATAACTGCTGGATGAATCTTTGCTTTTCCCCCCATTAATCGAGGACGAATCAAATTATCCAAACTGCTCACCAGAATCAAACTGTACACAAACAAGCCAACGCCTTTCAACATTAACGAGTTTGAGTTTTGAAACATTCCTTCTAAAAACAAATACACCGAAGCCGGAAGCCAAATGATTCCCGTCCCTAAGATGGGAATTAATGCCATAAAAGCCATTACTAACCCCCAAAATAAAGGTGAAGAAATTCCAAATAAAAAGAAACCGATTGCTCCTAATGCTCCTTGGATCAACGCAACTAGTAAATAACCAAAAACTACGCCCCGAACAATTTCCTTCAACCGAGTTAAAATATGATCATATCTCTTTTTCCCTAAATGTAAATAAACTCCCATCTCTTTAAGAAAAGTTTTTCCATCAATTAAAAAGTAGAACAAAGTAAAAATAATTACAAATAGATTCAATAAAATACGCGGTACACTTAACAAGAAATCAGAACTTTTTTTAATTATCAGATTAGTTAGAGTTTTAATCCCATTTTGAATTTGAGATCG
>JAHJDQ010000074.1 GCA_018812355.1 Nanobdellota archaeon
AGCTTCTAATCCATGAACTACAAAAGACAGAGATAGTAGAATCAATAAATTAATTAAAATTGTTTTTTTCATTTTATGAACCTCCACACGACACAGTATTTGGGTCGTCTATTTTTTGGTAATAATACATTAAAGGAAGGAATTCCATAGTAGTTAAACAATCTCCAGCATCTTCGCCAAGACAAGCAACAGTATCTGGATCATCTATCTTTTGATAGTAATACATTAATGGAAGGAATTCAATAGCGGTTAAACAACCACTTCCATCAGCATCTCCGAATAGACAACCGATTCTATCCCCTGCAGTGAAGACATAATCGGAGTTAGGAACTACGACATTACAAACATCAACATCATCAAGAATACCATCTCCATCAAGATCAGTAGATGTTGTTTCACAATCACTAGTATCATAACCACTACAATCAGCTAAACAACTTAAAGATCCGGAATCAAAATTTTGAAGAACACAAGTTTGACCATCTAATTTATTTCCATCACAAATTTCTCCATTAGTTCCATCTATTAACAAATCACCACAGTATGAAGTAACACCAACAACATTTTGGCAGGTTGCATCACAAACAGTACATGAAGTATCTCCATAAGTACAAGCTTCAGTTAAAATATTACTATCATCACATTGTTCATCAAATTCAACATTACCATCACCACATACAGACATACAGGAATTGTCACTAGCACAGTCTGGATCATCACAATCAGCTAAGCCGTCAGCATCATCATCTCCCAAGGCATCGCAATTTTCAACTCTCACAGAAATATCAATAGTAACTTTACGCGTACCATCAGGTTTGGAATCAAAGAAAATATCCAATAGGCCATCTTCATTAGAATCATACCCAAAATAATCTTCTTCAATAGCTTTAAATTGATGAATACTTAAAATAGTTACATAATCATTTTCAGACATAGTAGTATCATGATACATTATATCATAAAACTTTCCTCCATATATGGTATTGTCATTGAAGTTGTTAACTAAATCTACCGAAACTGTCCGCAGAAATTTTTTATCAGCTACACAAGTATCTGGAGTATAAATACCATAACAGTCTGGATCATCGCAATCTACGAAAGTATCACCATCATCATCATCACCATTGTAACAAATTTCATCTGGAGTAATCGGTTTCTCCTCTATACAAGCTTCATCAGTTGCACAATCTGGATCATCACAATCTATTTTTGGAAGTGTCCCGATAGATTGAGAACCAAATCCTCTTTTAATCGCTTCTCCAGCAATAGCTGTATCACGAGAGAATAACCCTTTCAACCAATTAACAGCTCGCGCTAACCAAGATGTTCCTGTTTCTTCTTCTGGTAAGGCAGTAGCTTTACCACCAAATACAAATTGCCCTTTAGGTTTTGCTCCTAAAGAACTGCTTTCTTTTGTTGTAGTAGTAGGAATATCAACACTTCCTGCACTAGGCATAGTTGATTCACTTTTTGTAGAAACCTTTCCTCCAATACTAGGAAGATCTTTTGAGAAATCATTAAGAGTAGAAGTGGTATCTCCAGTTTTGGTATCTCCACTACCTACAGTAGTAGGAATACCACTTCCGATACTAGGCATAGTTGATCCACTCTTAGTAGAAGTTTTTCCCCCAACACTAGGAAGATCTTTTGAGATATCTGTTTTAGTAACAGATGTAGATAAATCAGCATCATTATCAAAACCATCATTGCAAGTTAATTCTTTTGCATATTCGCATAAATCACCCTCACTATTTCCGGCTTGACCATCACAATCCGCATCAGCACAATCAACAAAACCGTCACCATCATCATCTATTTTATTATCGCAAATTAATTCGTTATCTGGAGTTGGAGTATAAACAGTTATTACCTGATCTTCAAATACATAAGGATCATCTTTAGCTTTCGTTACAGATCGAGGATCTGGCGTTGCTGCCAATCCAGCCCAATTATCATAAAAATATTCATAAGATATTCTTCCGATCTCAATCCGAATAGAGTCAGTAGTCTTAGGAAGAGAATAAGTTTCTTCAGATTCAAATAAAAAGTATGTATTTCCATTTTTTTCAAAAGTAGTAGCATCTACTTCCATAGATAATTCTATATCTTGAGGAGTATTATAAGCCTCAGGTCGAATTCTAATGAACAATTCAATTGTCTTTATGTTAAACTGATCCACATTTGGGCTAACCCAGCTTGTTGATTCTGCCCGATACCAATCAATCTCCTCCTCTACCTCTGCAATCATTGCAGCACCGTTATCTTCAATTTCATTAAAAAGCCTTTCACTAATTCCAAGACGAATATTAAACTCTTCATTAACATTTACAACATCCGGTTGAAACTGTAAATCATATGAATAAGCTGTTGCTTGTCCCGCAATCGCTCTCTCAGAAGGATTACTCACTACTACTAACAAAATACCAATAAATAAAACAGCAATCGCTATCCCAGCAATCAACCATACTTTATGTTTATCAACAGAACCCTTTTTAGAAATTTTCTTAGAATATTTATTCTTAGCAACTTTCTTCCTATCCATTATAAATCACCTTCTTTTTTAATATAAAGAAGTAAACTTTTTTTATTTATATATCTACCGTTTTTTTAAGCCAACCTCAGCTACCAGCTCTTTTACTGCCTTTAAGATGGGCTGAAAGTTACTTTTAGCGATCACCATTACCTCTTTCACTTCTTCTAGTTTTGGTCGATAACCGTAATAATTAACATTATGCCTTAACCTTCTTAAATTATCAATAACATAAATTGGCCTTTCTGTCTCAACTTTTACTTTAGTCAATTCTCTTATTGGCGCAATGTGATCTTCTGATTTCACTCCTTTCGCCACTAATAAAGCATCACCCAACATCCTAAAACATTCGTAAATATTTCTGACAATTGTTGATCCGGATTCTTCACTAGGTTTAATTGATAAAGTAAACTTCATTTCCCTTTCCGTTGCGGCAAGAATACTTAAGGCATTTTTCCGATCTGGTCTTTTATACCTCATTTTACCTCCAAAAATCCCTCAATCACAATACCATTGGCAATGTTTGAAAATAAGTTTAAATCAATATCCTTCCTAGAAAAGATGTGTAAATTCACCGTAACATTTTTCCTAAACCCAAATTTAGGTATTACCCCCAATTCTTTAACTCTTAGCTTTCCAGCAGCAACTTCGATGGCCAAATCTAGATCACTTTCCTCAGTATCATCGCCTTTTCTATAGCTGCCAAACAGGACTACTGATTTAACATTTCCGATTATTCTGAAAACATCTTCTCTTAAGTTATCATAATAAGCTCTATACACCATGGTTAAATTAAAGGGAATTTTCTGAGAAGTATTGAAATCATGATTCTGGTTACAAGTAATCCTCCAGGTTTTTCCATATACTTTTTTATTCAAAAACCCTTCTTTAACCAAAGCGCTTACTATTTTCTTAGCAGTTGTTTTAGATATTTTCAAACTAGAAGCTAAATCATTTAATCCCATTTCTATGTTCGGAAATGAGAAAAAAAAAGAGAGAACTTTTTGATAAGCTTCATTCAATTTGCCAATACTCACATTTTTTAATATTTCAACCATTTCATGAAGTAACACATAATACTATATAAACTTTTCCGTTACCCTCCGGTATTGTTTAGAACCATATGAATTTTCTAAGAACCAACAACCTAATTTGGTTAATTTATTTTTGTATTCATATATCTACCGTTTTTTATAAGAAGAAAAAAGAGTCTATTTTTCTAAGTAAACCATGATAAAATCCCTTAACTTCTTTATTCTCTTGATGATTTCTTCAGCTTCTTCTGGTAAGACCTCTTTTCCATAATAGTTAACCGCATTTCTAATTTACTGGAAGAAATTAATTTATTTTCACTGGAATTAATTAAAGACTTAATCATCTCTGAATCAACACTGACATCTTTAACAATTCTCTTACTGCAACATTCTTCCCAATCCATTAAAATTTTAACCTCCCATTTAAAACAACTCCGTTAATAACATTGTTAGCTAACTCCTCACTCTTAATTTCTTTTATTGATTTAAACCAAAACAATTGTACCTTTCTTCCTAATTTACCCTCAAATTTTTCTAAATTAATTTTCTTTTTAAGAGCAAAAATGGCTAAATCAATGTCGGAGTCTTCTTTTATTTCTCCTTTAGATAACGAACCAAATAAAACAATTGTAGGATTAGTTAGCTGCTTCTCCAAAAAACAAACTAATTCTTCCAACTTTTCACTCCAATAAAGTCTTGACAAATCAACAAACTGTTTACTACTTTTATCGGCATAAAAAAATAGGAAATTCCTATACTCTTTTTTTTTTAAAATCTTTTCTTTAAAATAATAATAAAGTAACTTCGAAGCAGTAGGTGGAGATACTTTAATAATCTTAGCATATTCCCTAACATTAATTCGTCTATAACAATCTTCAAAGAAAGGATGCAAGTTGTTAATTTTTCTTAACATATGTTAAGATTATTTAACAGATGTTTATAAATTTTTCGATTAAAAGTACATATTAAGTCAGTTCTTATGAGCAGGGCACGGCGCCTTGGATTTTGTTCGTTTTACTCACAAAATGTAACAGAAAACAAAGATTCGCGAGAAAAGCCAGCGAGCTTTTCTGTGTCCTGAGAGGCAAAGCCTCTGGGAAACCAGAAATTCAAAAAGAATTTCTCAGTTCACCAAAAATCAAAATGATTTTTATGTGTTCTGGAACATCCCAAAAACGTTTCACGTTTTTGATATGCGCCTCCATTGGCGCTGCTCACTCAATAGACTTAATACGTACGTTTTTTTAGGAAGAAAAAATACTACAATTCCCTAAACTTTTCTCTCAACATTGAAATATCTGAACTTTTCAGTTTCGTTAAATAAGCCCTTAATGAAAAAATGAACTCTTCCGCTTCAGAAACCAATTCTTTAGCAATCGTAGCATTAAGTTTAAGATTGTTTTCTGTATCAGCATAATACTGTTTGTCAATCCTTTCTTTTTTCGCTTTCCGAATAATTTTCTCAAGCTCAAATAAACCAAACTCTTTCAAAAGCATTATTGCTCTTGTATGATTCTCACATTTGATTCCACACTTAAAAAGTAAAGCAATCAAAGAATTGTACATGGCATAATAAGAAGAACTTACCGAATTTTCTTCCAATCCTGCGTTCAACAACAATTTCGCTGCTTTTAATGAATCTGAAGATTTCTTTAAATAAGATAGCATCATCTCTTCTGATTCTTCAACTAATTTTAACTTTCCTTCTGCTTTTAACTTACTCAAAAAATTTGATTTTCTCATAAAACTCCTCTTCCCCTCTAATAACAACATGGTTTTTAATAATTTCTCTAATCAACAAGTCATTAGGGTTAAACAGGCCCATTTTTACATTTAATTTTGAATGAATATTTTCAAGATCTGCTTTCATTTTTCTGTTATTAGTCTCTACGTACAAATCAATATCACTTTTACTTGTCGAAGTAAACTTAGCATAACTACCAAAAAGAATAATCATTTCTCCAGAGCACTTTTTTAATACATCCTCAATAATTGGTTCAAGAAAGGGATATCGATCAATTAATTCCAAAAACTTATCATTTTCAGCATTGAAAATGTATTTCTTAGCAGAAAATCCTTTCTTGATAAAATAAACTTTATTCCTTCCCTCAATTTTTGCATCAAGAACATTCTCTTTCTCTAATTGAATTAATTTTCTCTGCACTGTTGCCTGCGGTATTCTAATTAACTTTACTAGAGCGCGGCCATGTAACTCTCCACGAACTAATTCTAAAATTAGCTTACTGACCCAGTTATGATTCATATGAACCATAAAAGAGTCATTATATTTAAAGATTTTGGTTGTAAAAAACAACAAAGTTGTAAACTAACAAAAGAGCAATAAAAAGAGATGAATGTTGTACAATTAAACAAATACTTAGAAAAAAAAATACGCCACCACTGGGATTTGAACCCAGATATCCGTGAGGAAACAGGATTAGCAATCCTGCGCTATTTTCTGCTACGCACAAACCTTCTTGCACGAAGTACCAGATTAAGCGATGGTGGCAATGACTAACTAATTCAGGGGTATATATTTAAATGTTTTTATCCAAAAAAAATTATTAAAAATAAACAAAAAAAGAGAAAACAAAAAAAATTACTTAATTCCGCTACCGCGATGAATCCTGGCAAAATAAGGAGCAGCAACAACATAATCTTCGCCAAAACCAGCAATGTCTCCATCAATCGCTTCACAAGTTTTTCTCAATTTAGAAATCGCCCTTTTCAACTCAACTAAATCTTTGTCTTTTAAAGGCTTAATGTTAACTAAAGCAATCGTGCTACCTTCTCGTAAAACATCAAGAATTTCTTTAATATCTTCAAACTCTTCCATCACGAACGGTCGAACTAAGATTTTTGAACGATCCTCTCCGGAAGGCGAATCATTTAATTCGACGTATTCGTCAACTTTTTCAAAATCTTCTTCCTCTTCTCGTGGTTGAGCAAATTTTTCTTTGACCCGTAAAAAAAAGTCTTTCATTTTATACACCCTCTCATCTTTAAATTATGACTACTCTCGTAAAGTAATCGCTCCTATATAAATGTTTTTATGCTTTATAATAAAGGATAAAAACATCATTAAGTACATGAAAATCAACAAAAAGATTGATTTTCAGTACAGGAAATAGAACCAAAGATTCTATTTTTGTACAAAAATGAAGTAGTTTCTTCATTTTCAGTACTGAAAAAAGATAGTTTTCTTTTTTCATGTACTCAAACGGAAAATATTCGAGTAAGCTTTCCCACGCTTTTTCCGCCCTTTTTTAAACTCTACAGTTGCCCTAGGCAGACTCAACGTCCCGACAACATTAAGTTTAGTTTTTATTTTATAAGTTACTAAACGATGCTCATGCACATCTAACTCAGCTAAACCCCAGACCACTTTCGTCCTTTTCCTACCAGAACGAATCTCCTGTGGTTTTAATGTTCCTAATTCTAACCCCTGCTGAACATTAGCGATACTTGGAACGTAATCAGTAATCTCCACCTCTTTCAAAGGCTTGCGGGAACGATTCCTTACTTCTAAAGTAACTTTCACTTCCGATAAGGTCTCCCCAGCCCGAGTAGCAATCGCTTCTTTATTAACTGAAACTGGCGACTGTACGTAATAATAAAACCCCGCAAACAACAATACAATTACCAAAATATAAATCAACCAACGATAATTAGTGATGAAACCGAACGTTTCCGTTTCTCCCGGAGCTAATTCTAACTCCCACACAAAATAACGTTGCCCCTCAATTTTTTCCGTTCTAGCTTTAGTTGTAAACAAAGCTTCAAAAAAATTAGTCGGCACTTTAGCTTTCTGTGTATTTTTAACGTTTCCCTCATTCATCACGACCACTTGCCGATAATGTTTCAGAAAATAACTATCCTTACTCATTTCAGTACTAAACGGCGGTAATAAAGATAAAATTTCAATCTTTTGATCAACTACTTTAACCACTTCCCCATATCGAGAGAAAACAAAAAACAAAGTATAATCTTTCGGCTGCTGAAATTCATTAGGAACAATACTAAACTCAACCGTTTTCCGTTCCATGGGCGGAAGATCAATAATCGCTTCTTTATTAAACTCAGGAATATCACTTTGAATTTCTAATTTTAAATTGGTTAGGTTTAACGGATTTCTATTTTCTAAAAATAATTTAACTGCTAATGGTTCTTTCGGAGTGATTTTCTCGTCCATATCTATCTCTACTAAAAATGCTGGTAGGTAATCGACCGGACCTTGCGAAGCTAGATAAATCTTTAAGGCCTGCTCATACCTTTCACCTAAATCAGTTTCCACAGTAACGTGAACATAATAAATTTTGGGAGTTAATTCCTGTAAGGGCCGAGCAACAATTTTAACTATTTTTGATTGTCCTGCAGCGAGAGAAAAAACCCTGTCTTGTAAAGGAGAGGGATCAACGTTCCAATCTTGTCCTGACTGTAAAGAATAAATACTATAACGTTGCGTCACTTCCGCCTGATTAGTAATTTCTAGATTAAAAGAAGCTTCCTCTAACGGAGTAATATCGTTTTTAAGTGTAGCAACACTAATTTGCGTCTCTGCTACAGCCGTACCTGCCAAAAGAACCAACAATACAATTAAAAATACAATCCAACGCACTTTTTGTCCACCTCTCCCGATTGTAAAACTAACAATAATATATAAAAACTTCGTTTTTAGAGGTGGTGTTTGTCTTAAGAACAGCCTTAGTAAGAGCACTACCGCATAAAAACAAACAAAGATTTGTTTTTAGCGCTGAAAACTAATAGTTATCAAAAAATAGGATTTTTTGGGAACTCCCAGAAACTTTGTTTCTGATAGTTTTTAGTTTTCATGCGCCAAAGGAGGCGCATAAATTTACGCAGTAAATTTATAATCGCGGTGACATGCAAACGAGCAAAGCGAGTTTGCTCGCAGGTCACTGCGTAGTGCTCTTGTTTGATAAATTAATTCTTAAACCGCCAACGTATTACTCATAATACTCATTGCAAAGATATTGAACAATAACATCACTAAACCGGCAATAAAACAATATAGCAAAGTACTACTAACCAAATTCTTTCCTAAAGCATATCTCTCTCCTAATTTGTCAGCACCATTTTCAATCCCGTTGCTTAATACTGTTAAAATATAAACTATCTGGACAATATAAATCCCCACCACTATTTGAAAGAAATAAGTGGGAATACCAATCCCAAAAATAGTCAACATATCACTAAAACCGCCTACTCCACCACCACCAGCCTGATTCGAAAAATTGCTCAATTGCGCCGCTAATTTGGTTAAGATTGCTGAAATCATCGACGTAATCCCAATCACAATCCCGGCAATCGCCGGGGTTAAGAATTTTGTTTGCGCTTTCATTGACGAAATTATATCAGCCATTAAATCATTCAGTCTTTCTTCCACCCGATGAATTTCTTTAATGTAACGGGACATTGATAATAAAGCCTGTGCCGCAATCCGGGGACCTTTCTTAACCGATTCAATCAACACTTTCATTGACGATTCAATTACTTTGGAAGGAAAACTAACTAACGCCCCTACTTTTGGATCAAAGATAGCTTGTTCTAACCCCATCCCTAATTTAGTAATGTTCTTTTCCACTAAATTAAAATATTGACCGGAAGTCGTATCTCGCATCGTGTCAGCCACTTTAGAAAAAGCAATTTCTGCCGGCAAACCGTCCCCTAACCTGTTTCCTAATTGAAACAAAGCTGAAGAAAATTCATCCTCTAACTCTTTTGTTCTCTCCCTAATTTTAATCACATTCTTGGAACGTAAGGAATAGAATAAACCAATCGAAACGCCTAACCCAATTACTACAACTAACGATAATAAAGCCGCTCCCATTCCATAAGGACCA
>JAHJDQ010000075.1 GCA_018812355.1 Nanobdellota archaeon
ATTAACTCTAGACAGTCTAATTCAGAAATTGCCAAAAAAGTAGGATTATCTAAGCAAGTAGTAGGATTTCGGATCAAGAGATTAATCAAAGAAAAAATTATTTCTTTCTTCTATTCAGTTATTGACATCTCAAAATTAGGTTTCACAGTTCACAAGAATTTTTTACGCTTACAAAACCTAGATAGAGGAAAAGAAAAAGAATTAATAGATTTTCTCAAAAATCATCCGAACGTGGTCTGGATTGCTAGTTGTGATGGGAGATTCGACTTAGCTTTTGGTACATGGGCAAAAAACATGGAATTTCTTGATAAAACTTTAACAGAATTAGATAAAAAATTTGGAGATTATATAGCAGACAGACAAATTGCAACAATCATCAGGGGAGATTATTTTATTCGTGATTATCTTATTCACAAAAAACAAGCAAGTTCTTACAGAGAATCATTCTTTGGTGCTGTTCCTTCTCCAGTTAAGATGGATAAATATGATTGGAAAATTCTGTTAATGTTAGGGGAAAACTCAAGAAATACTGCTGTTGACATTGCCCATGAAATTAAATTAAGTGCTGACGCAGTTGGCGAGAGAATTAGGAAATTACAAAAATCTGGCGTGATAAGACATTATAACATTGTTCCGAATGAATCAAAATATCCTTTTCTTCATTACAAAGTTTTGATAGGTTTCAGAAACATTTCAGAACAAAGAGAGAAAACATTAAGAGAATATTGTAGAAGAAAACCCAATATTGTCTATATAGTAAAATCTCTTGGACCTTGGGAATTTGAAATTGATCTTGAAGTAGAAAGTGCAGAACAATTTAGAGAAATAATGATGGATATCAAAACTACTTTTAGTGATATCCTAAAAGATTATTCTGCACTTACTATCTATAAAGTTCATAAATACAATTTCTGTCCAAGTATTCAGATGTAGAGGCGACCCTTTTCTAAGAACCAACTAATGTGTAAACTGACAGCCACACCCTAAACTGATTGTACGGCTTCGCCTATATCGCTGTAACGTAAGAATTCAACTTCTCCTTCCCTTCGGTCAGTCGACCACGTTGCACTCTCGCCTACGGCTCGGGGTATTTAACAGCGATTATCCGGAAAATCCCTTGCAGGAATTTTCCCAAATTGGCTACGCCAACTTCGGATAATCGCGGTGTTATATTCAATTTAGAAACAGGACAGTAGAAGAATTTTAAACTAATTCTTTAAAGCTTGGAGATTTTTACTTCTTCCTCCACTTGAACAAAATAAAAGTTGGTAGGGTTGTGGTTAATTTATACTTCTCAGAATCATATTTCTTTGAAGATGGAACAGGTTTAGCATCAACATAATCAACTAATTCAAATCCATTATTCAATCCTAATTTAATGAGAGTTTCAAAAGTGTAGGCATAAGTAATCATTTTCCCCAATTCACCCAAATTTGCTAATTTTGGCTTTTCATCAAAATAATTTCCTTGAACAATTCTCTTATTACCTACTCGTTTTATTGAAATTTTAGCTTCTGAACTATTATCCAAACTCTCATTTAATAAATCAAAAATAGGATGACCAGTAGAAAAAACAAAAAACCCATTTTTCTTTAGAACTCTATTTACTTCTTTAAATAATTGATTAATATTTTTCACATAGTGTAGTGCTAAACCAGAAATTACTAAATCAAAATAATTGCTTTTATACTTTAATTTTTTATCCATATTTCCAACTTCAAAATTACAATTAGAAATTTTTTGTTCAGTTGCAAATTTCACTAAGTCTTTACTTAAATCAAAGCCAATTATTTTTTTAGCTCCTTTTTCAGATAATTTTCTAGAATGATCTCCAAAACCACAACCCATATCTAAAACAACTTTATTTTTAACATCACTAATAAGTTTAATCATAGCTGGAACTTCTATATCTCTATTATAATCAAAACGAGATTTATCAGCTCTTCTTTCAAAATAATGCTTCGCAACTTTATCATAACCCGCCATAGATTAAACTATTTTTAGGAAGAATATAAATCTTTTCAAAAATCTCCAAGCTCTATGAGTCCTGTTTCTAAACTTTCTCCGCTTCGCTCCGAATCCCTCCCACTACGTAGTCGGGA
>JAHJDQ010000076.1 GCA_018812355.1 Nanobdellota archaeon
AAAACATTCTGAACTTTCTTTTTCAGACTTTCAACTGCCTTTTTTTGATAATCTCTTAATTCTATCATTTGAATATCCTCTTGTAAACATTTAGTATAACTGCTGGAATTGGTTTTAATTCTACATTTCCGTCCATGTCTTCAAATTCTTCTTCTCTTGCACTTTCATCAAGAGAGAAAACATAAACAACGAGTTTTTTATTTAACTTCTTGACTTCTTTCTTAAATGGTTCAATTCCATCATCATCGTAAATTATGCCTAAATGCTTATCTTGTGAGTTTTTGAAGATTTTAAAATCTGTGCCTTTTTTGACTTCTTCAAAACATTCTTCTTTTAGGCAAAGCATTTCAGTAGATTTAGCAACCATCTTTCGCTTATTTTTATCTGTTGGCTCTGCATCTACAAAGTCAGTTTTGAAGTATTTTAAATTTCCGCCTAAACCCCCATATTGTTTTTTATCAACAGTTCCAATATATCCTTTGATTATTTTTTTAACTCTTGGATAGCAGATTTCTTCTGCAATTCCTCCACCATCGCCATTATTATTTTCATTATTAGTACACAAAATGAATTTTCTATCTCCGCCATCTTTATGATTTAATTCTAATACTGCATGTCCTGTTGTTCCAGAACCCGCAAAAAAATCCAAAATAGTCGCATTATTCTTATTGTGAATTACTGCTTTAATACAGTCTTCAACAGCATAAAGAGATTTTGGATAAGGAAAAGTCCCCTTTATTATGTTGTTTAATAATTTTGTACCATAAACATTTGCATTATATTTATTTTCTGTCCAAACAGTTTTCCAACGATAATCTTTTTTCTCCCTGACTATTACCCACTCATTTTTTACTTTTTTACAAACTAATTCATCCTTTATATCTTCAACACTTTTAAGAGAAAATCTCCATTTTCTTTCAATACCTTTTTGGTCAATAGGATAAACTTCTATTATTCCATCTTTTCTATGAATATTTGATTTGTTTGGATGGAACTCCTCCGAGCAAACTTCCCCAAATCCAATAATTTCGCCAGATTTTACATAAATAGGATAAAAACAAGTCTTAGCCGCTTTCCTTTTAGATGTTTCTTTTCCCCAATCTCTAAAAGCAGTCTGCGGTGCATCATCTCTTTTAACTTTAGAAATAAATGTTCCTTTGCTTGGATGAACAAAATAAGCATATTCATTTGTATGTGAAAAATTTAGTCCTTGGATACCTCCAGGGTTATGGATTATGGTTACACAAACAATCTCTCTATTTGGGAATAATTCTTGTAATAAAAGTCCCAGAGCTGAATGTTCATTTTTATCTATTGTGCATATTAAAACTCCATTTCGTTTAAGTAATCTCTTAGCAAGTCTTAATCTTTTTTCCATAAATGAAAGCCATTTGCTATGCCTCCATTGGTCATTGATATCAACATAATCATTATTATATTTCCAATCTTTAGAACCAGTATTATATGGTGGATCTATATAGATTACATCAACTTTACCTTTATGAGTGTAGTTTAAAACAGAAAGAGCGTGATAATTATCGCCCTCAATCATAATATTAACTGATTTTTCATTATGTGTTTTTATTTCTTTTTTTGTGTCTTCTTCCAAAATAGGAAGTTTCTCTTTGCATAGAGTGGCAACCTTTTCAGGTTTATCTTCCCAGAGTATTCCGTATTTTTTCCTCTTTTCTAATTTCTTAATCTCTCTTACTAATTCAGTTTTAGACCAGTTATCATAATCTTTTTTAGCCATGTTAACTATTCCCCATGTTAATTAAGACATCTCCTAAAAGCGTGATTATTGCACCTATCAAAATGCCTAATAAAAATGTAAAATTTTCGGAACTCACTTTCCCGAAAAAAGTTAAAAATCCTGTTAATGCAACAGATAAAACTAAAATTCCGCCAAAAATAATTAACATCCATTTGAACCTTGGAGCTTCTAATTTTTCTAATTTTGTTGAGAAGTATTTTTCTACCAGTGGTAAACCTTTTTCCATGAGTTTATTCATATTTTTGGCTTGTTCTGTTTGAAGTTTTAACCTCTGTTCTTCAAGTTTTATCATTGATTCTTCTTTAGCCATATTCTAAACCTTAACCTTGTCCTTTTTTAATTGTTCTTCTGCAAAAATTTCAAATTGCCTAGATATAACTAAACCCTTCTTTTTGCAGTATTCTTTATAGGTATTGTATAAATTTTCATCAACTTTCAAAGTTATGTTTTTACTCCCCATAATAGAATAAATGTTTGCACAGCTTTATAAAGATTTCTAATCAGACGCCCCTAAATGTTCTTTTCAGAAAAGAACCAAAACAAGACGCCCCTTCTATTTTCTTTTTTAGAAAAAAAGAAACAAAAAATAAGCCCCTCTCTCGTCCTTCGGACATATTCACTCCCTGCGGTCGAATTTATCAGTAATCCAAAAACTCTAAAATTTTGCCTTCGGCATCGTTGCACTAAATTTTAGGTCTTCCCGTTGGTCAGACGAATATAACAGCGATTA
>JAHJDQ010000077.1 GCA_018812355.1 Nanobdellota archaeon
AACGAGGAGTATAAAACTGTCCGCCTTTCTTTCCTTCAGCAGAGGCAAATTCGCCCAAAAAGTATTCATAAACTCTTCCAAGAATGTCTTTACTTCTGTTTTCCTTATCTCCTAAACCAATCGTGCCGATTAAATCAATCAATTCTCCTAATCTTTGCTTGTTCAATCCTGGACGAGCATAATTCTTTGGCAAAACTCCTTTAAGCGAGGGATTGTCTCTTTCAATAATATCCATAGCTTCATCAAGAAATTTTCCAATCTCTGGTTTTTTAGCATTGGCTTGAAGATGCTCCCATCTTGCTTCTTTTGGAACAAAGAAAATTCTCCTTGAAACATATTCATCAACATCTTCTGGATCTGAATCCTTCTCTTTTTTCAGTTTTTCATAAACTTCTGTGAAAGCATCAGAAATATATTTTAAGAAAATCAATCCTAAAACAACGTGCTTATACTCAGCAGCGTCCATATTGCTTCTTAACTTATCAGCAGAAGACCATAGTTTTTGTTCAAATCCTAAATTAGCACCGTTATTTGACATTTTCTCGCCCCCCTTTAAGTTGCTCTTCCATCATAATCTCAACCTGACGAGACATTAATAAGCCCTTCTTCTTACAGAACTCTCTATATTTATCGTATAATTCTGAATTTACCCTCAATGTAACGTTTTTTGATTCCATTTCAACCCCCAACTAATACAAATATGCACATTTGTATATAAATATTACTGTTTTCTCGCCCCCAACTACGAATACTGAAACTCCCACCCTACCCACCCGTTCTTTTACAAAAGAACCAAAACTATACGGAATTCCCCCCACGAACGACTAAACTGATGTCTGCTTCGCAGTTATTGATATTAAAGTAAGTAAAAACTACGGCACCTACCTGATTCTTCGGCAGTAAGAAAACTTCTTCGTCGGGCTTTGCCCTCCTCGACCCCGTTGCACTCTCGCTTCGCTCGGGTCGGCTAACAGGAATTTAACGGAAACCTCGTTGCACTTCGGTTTCCCAAATTTTGCCCCATCTCTGAAAAAATTCTCAGCTCTGTTTCGGTTTTGTGGGTTGCCTCAAAACCTCACGAGGAGAATTTTTTCGAGGGGTCAAAACTTCGTTAAATTCCGATGTTAAGTGAAATAATTTTTTGGGCTAAAATGTGCTAGGGCTTGGGCAACTTATATAAACATGCTTCCGTACCTACATAATATGAAGATCACTAAAAGACAAGTAGAACAAATTTGTAAGAAACTTGATGAAGATTTAGTTAAATTTTCTTTTCTCGCTAGTGGAAACCATAATGATAATTACGCAATCCAAACAAAGAGAAATAAATATGTCTTGCGAATAGAAAACAATCCTCAATTCAAGAATCTAAAGAAAGAGTATAACCTTTTGAAATCTCTTAAACCCAACTTGGGACCAAAAGTCTATTTTTTTGATAAATCGCATAAGATTATCCCTCATGATTATTTTGTTGAAGAATTTATTGACGGAAAATACCCTAAAAAACTTAATGACAAATTCATAATCTTAATGGCTAAGTGGCTTAAAAAGTTACATCAGCAAAAAAAACCTTGCAAAAAACATTCCATGCTTAAAGCAATCAAGCCATACTTCAGAAATGTTAAAAATCATAAAGAGGCAATTCCTCCAGAAACAGCGCATAAAATAGATGCTCTTTTCAAGAGAGTTACTGATTTTTGTAAGAAGAATGATGAAATTTTTGCTGGCAGAAAAGAAGCCTGCTTGTTACACAGCGATTTATCAAGAGAAAACGTCATTTATGATGGAAAAAATATCAGACTTTTGGATTGGGAGTTTTCAAGATACAATTTTCCAGAATGGGATCTTGTATATTTCATGCAAAGTTTAAGACTTAATCCTAAACAAAAAGAGTTATTCCTCAAAACTTATGGCTATCCAACATCAAAAACAGGTAAGAAAAGATTGTTAATAATTTCATTATTAAATACTTGTGGAGATATTGGATATTCTGTCTGGCGTTTAGGATTAGTAAAACAAGGAAAATTGAACAAAAAGCTTAAAACTGAGATTTCAAAAAGATTGAATTTAGATATAAGAAGATTAACAAAAATCATTGAGGATTTAGAAAAATGAAAACATTGGAATTAAACCCTAATCAAATTATCACTTTGAACGATTATCCTGTCCATAGCGACAGCGTTTTAAGTGAATATTATAAAAAATGTAAATTAGGGGAAGATGTGCCTTTTGTTCCAGTCATAAGAAAAGATGTTGTCAGAAAATATTTAGACTCTAATCTTCTTGAAGAATTTAAACGATTTGAACACAAGAATCCAGTTGCAGAATATTTTATGTTAGATGGAAGTCACAGAACTACTGCTTTAACTCTTGCAGGTTGTAAAATCTCCGCAATCGTCTATGAAACAGATCCAGATATTGAAGAAGCAAAAAGATTAGTGGCAACAGGACAAATTCTTCAAAATGACACACTAGAACATTCTCTTGAAGAGAACTGTGAAATATTAAACAGACATTTCAGAGAAAAGTCCTATTTCATGACTGTGGAACAAAAGTCAGAAAAGATGAAGCGAGAAAAGAAAATACCTGAAAATATTATGTAGAAATCTTCATCAAGTTTTAGGAAGCACTTAACTGATATGCCCAAGCCCATTGATACTTGTTCTGGATGGCTCACTGTGTTCGCTGGATTGAACGCCCAAAAAATTACTCAAGCCACGCTGCGCTCTCGCTCCATTTCATTACGCTCGGGTCACTTAACAAGGATTATGAGGAAAATGGCTCGGCTCGCCATTTTCCCAAATTTGCTCCACTACGTTCCGCAAACTTCTCATAATCCTGACGTTAAATACAATCTTTTGTTACCTCTAACGAGGCTGGTGCCGTAAATAATAAAAATGCTATTGCCTTCGTTTATACGTCTAAAAACGGAAAGAAAACCAATTACTTCGTAACTGGATATAACATTGTATAAACGGTTCACTTCGTTCTCCCAAATTTTTTTAATGAATCTAAATGGGGGGAATCTGGTAAATGTTTCACAAAATTATTAATAACAACTATCTTTAAGCAAAAAATGAAAGAAAAAGTAAAAACTGGAATATCTTTAATTGGAACGGCTAAAAATATATTGGATCATAGAAAATTTAATAGAAAAATAAACACTCTTGAAAATCATGCTAACTTTGTTTCTTCAAGAGTAAATTTCTCTAATTTTGAAAATAGTAATTTAAGAATACACTTAGGGAATCTAATGAATAATCATAACCGGTTAAGTAGTTATAGTACAAATAATATTCAAAAATTATTCACAATAATGAACTTACAAAATCAAGAAATCAACAAACTAAAAAATAAGATTGATGAATTAGAACGCCTATTTACCAATAAATTTTAAATGGTCTATGCTTTTTCTTTAAAATATGTCTGATAATTTAACAGTTGAACAAAGAACTAAATGTATGTCTAATATTAGAAGCAAATGGACAGAACAAGAAAAAAAGATACACTCTTATTTGAAAAGCCATAAAATAAAACATAAAATGCATCCCAAACTTTTAGGTTCTCCAGATATTTTACTTAAAGAGACAAATACAGCAGTATTTCTGCATGGGTGCTTTTGGCATAAATGTTCTAAATGCTACAAAGAGCCAAAAAGTAATAAAGAGTATTGGCTTCCAAAAATAGAAAAGAATGTGAAAAGAGACCGAAAAAATGTAAAACTTATTAAATCACAGGGTTTTTTAATACTTAAAATATGGGAACACCAGGTTAAGAAAGACTTTGATAAAGTTCTCAACAAGTTGGTAAAAAATGGAATTCAAATGGAGAAAGTCTAAATCAAAAGAAGATACTTTTCATATGGCTGAGGAACTTTCTAAAGTTCATGATATTTCGCCATATACATTAGGGGAACTAAGTGAAGTTATTTCTGCTGGAATAAGATCAGGAGCAATAACGAAAGAAAAAAGAGGCCAATCATATATTGTTGATCTTGAAGAATGGTTTACTAAAAGATTAATGGTAAACACTATTACCCTTTCGGAAGATGATTATAAAAAAGCACTTTATCGTTCTTTTAGACTATTGGTAGTTGCAGATATCGCCAAAACTGATTTTGGAAGTTCAAGACAGAGAGATTTTGGTCAAAGATGGACAGATTTTACAAGAGGATTTTTAGGAGAAATTGGAATAGAACAATTTTTTAAGAGAAATTTAGGTTTAGAAATTGATTTGGAAGAATCAGAAGTAGGAGATGTTAAACAATTTCTTCCAACAGACATTACAAAAGTTAAAGATAATGGTCAATGGAGGAATTTAAACACAAACATTAGTATTAAAACAAGTAAATTAAAATCAATGTGGTTAGATATCGGTTCCCAAGTTGGACATTCAGATGCTTTTATTTTTATCAAAATTGCATTAACTACAGACCATTTAGTTAGCTTCATTAAAAGCAATGGTTTTTTAGAAAAATTAGTTAGAATGGGGCAAGAATTGGGGGAAGTTACAGATTATGAGAAAGAGATAAAACTTCTTTGTGAGAATATTCCTGATGTAAAACCATTTCCTGCTTATATTTCCGGTTTTGTATGGAAGAAAGATATGGAAAACGGAACACTAAGAATTCATGAAACCGCAAAAAATAAAGTAGTGGTCGGTGGCATAGGATATTATGGGGAAAATACTGCAAAATCTGTTGAGGGTTTAGGAGATATTTCTTCAGGAAAACATCTTGCTTCTTTAGATTCATTAAGATGGAAAAAAAGTGATTGGGAAAAACTCAAGAATAATGTTTAATGTTTTTCACTTCAACTTCTTTATTTAATGCTTTAAGAATTTGTTCTGCAATAGGTTTTATCCCTAATGGCGGCACAGCATTTCCTAATTGTTTTCTGACTTCTGAAATTGAACCAATAAACTCAAAGTTATCTGGAAAAGTCTGAATACGAGCCCTTTCTCTATTTGTTAGAGGTCTTGGTTCTTTATAATGATAACCCCATGTTCCACCGCCTCCATTTGCCACAATCGTTGGTGATGGTTTATCTGGATGTAATCTTTTGTAAATTAAACTCATCCAATTTTTGTTTTCATACCCGGGAAGATTCTTATAATTTCCCCCAGGAGGAATTTGTTTTAATTTTTCTATAGTAGATGCTTGAGAGTTCATAATTTCATTATTTAACTTAACATTTTTTACATCTTTTAAAGCTTCACTTGACGACACATGCTTATTTTTATGGGTGGGTTTAGGAAAAACAAAATCAATTCCTAAATCATTCCTAACACCTACAATAATTACTCTTTCTCTTCTTTGAGGAACCCCATAATCAGCAAAGTTGATTAATTTATGTTGCACGTTGTAGCCAACATGATTCACTTTTGCAAAATCTTCTTTTATTTTTTTAATCGCCCAGCCATTATTTGCTGTTAAAAGTCCTTTTACATTTTCAGCAACAAAAAATAGCGGTAATTTTTTAGATACTGCTTCTACAAATCTTGTATAAAGAAGCCCCCTTTTAGATTTATATCCCGGTCTTTTCTCTCCTCTTAATATAGAAAAATCTTGACATGGAAAACCACCAACAACGATATCTACTTTTGGAGTTTTATCTAAATCAATTTCCCATATATCTCCGCAAACAATATCATGCTTAAAATTTTTCTTGTAACTTTTGCAAGCCCATTTATCAAAATCATTTGCCCATGCAATATTATAAACATATTGTGAATGTTCCGCTAAAAGAAAACCTAAATCCATACCACCGCATCCGGCAAAAAGTGACATTATCTTTAATTCTTTTTTCATCAAAACACCTATTTTTTTGATTTTACTTCTTTTAATTTTTCATAAATTGCATTATTAACAAAAGCGGAGAGTGTTGGATGTTTGAATTTATTCCCATTCTCATCAAGCCATTCTTGAACTTCTTTAATTAATTTATCATCAACTCTGACTACACCCATTTTTAAACACCTTTCTTAAATGTAACACTTTGTTAACAATTAGTTACATTTATATTTAAATCTTTCTCACACCTAAACAGTAGTTTAATCTATTCTTTCTTAAAGTTTACTAAACTAGTTTGGTTCTCGTCAACTGGTTTATTTTCAGTTTTCCCTACCTGCTTTTTTGCAATAGCTTTAAACTGTTCCCCATGAATCTTTATAACGAATTCATGCAACAAATTTTGAGTTTGTAATTTCTTCCAAATGATCCTATATTTAGGATTAGGCGAATTTTCTCCTTCAATAATCTTCACTTCAGTCAATAGAGAAATTGCATGTAATGCTGATCTAACTATTTTATAGGTGATTAATTCTTTATCGTCAGGAAAAGTTGGAAGTCTATAATTATCTCTAATGTAATCACAAATTTCTTTAAGTGTAACCTCAATAATCATATACCCATTATTCAATTGAGCTATAATTCTCTCTTTCTGATTGCTATTAGCTGATTCTGGAAGTATATACTGCCAGATAACAAACATAATCCATTCTATAGGTGCATTATCATCTTCTTTTTCTGCTAAATATAACTTGTATCTTGACATCAATTCAGCAAAATTTTGCATTTGATGAAATAAACCACCCCCCAATTCAAATTCATTATTTATATCTGAATCTGTAAAATTACCTCTCTCTTTTACTATTCTCAAAACATATTTTGTTTCATCATTGGTAAAATCAAAACTCAAGATTATTGCGTTATCATGAATTTTATTATCTTTTTCTAAAAGTTTAATAGCGACTCTTTTTTCTGTAGGGCATAATGTAAAAAAGTCGTGTGGTTCTGAAGCATATTCCAATTGTTTTGCATATTTGTTAATTCCTTTATTAATCAAGTCTAGCACTTTGCTTAAATAAGTTTTAACATCTTCTCTTTTCAAATAATCTTCCCAACTTTCATCTTCAGTTCTACTTGGAGGAGCCATTAATCCTTTTTTCCCATCCCCAATAATATCAACATGTTTCTCATCTTTTGATTTAACTATTAAATCAGGGGATGATCCTTTCCCTACTTTTCCTAAATAGCAAGTGTAACTCTCTTTTTTACTAAAAAACTCATAACAAGCAATTAATGCATTAATCAGATTCCTATATTTTCTAATTTCCCCTACTTTTTTCTCTACAAGTTCTTCAAATATTTCTGTTTCTTTAGATTTCAACTTTGCCATCATATTCCTCTAAAATATAATTTATTAAATTTACTAATGGAATTGTAGTAACTTGAAACTGTGGGATTATAGTGATTATTTTTGAATCATAAACACATATATCAATACTTGATCCCGTTTTATAATCTACTAAAGATGCTTCAAAAAAGGGACCATTTCTAGAAAGAATAGTTACATCAGATTCTTTATAACTATTTAGATATTTTAGAAAAGAATCACAATCTTCACTTTCAACAAAAGCTGGTTCATCAAGAATAATTTTAATGGAGGTAATCTTTCCATCTTTTCTTCTATTATTTGCTTCATTTAGTATGTCATAAGATTGAAGATAAGTGTTAATTATTAAATCAATTAATGGATGCATATCCGAAAAAATAAAATCATCATAATATTGTACTTTTCCATCTCTTGAAAGTTGAATTCTACCTTTTTCCTCAACTCTAAATGTAATATTATCTAACCATAATCCTTTTTGTTTTGCTTCAGCGAATATGCTTTCAAAGTCTCTTTTTTTATAATGTCTTTCAGTTTCTTTTCCAGCATAGTATTTTTTTAGAATAAAGTCTTGTGAATAAACTTGTTCCCCAAACATATTGGTATTTTCAATTTGTTTGAGAATACCTCCCAATTGCTTTGCTCTTAAAAAAATTCTAGTTAGAAATGGATAATACCGATTAAAAAAAGAAAAAACATAATCTGATTCTTTAAAGTGGCTATTAGATAAAACAATCACAAATGGAATTTT
Source organism: Nanobdellota archaeon (assembly GCA_018812355.1). Lineage (GTDB taxonomy): Archaea > Nanobdellota > Nanobdellia > Woesearchaeales > GW2011-AR9 > JAHJDQ01. Next base: position 7,924 of record JAHJDQ010000077.1, read on the forward strand.
CTTAAATCTAAGAAAGTAAGTTATTCCTTGTGAGTTTTCACCAGATAGTTCTGATTCAAAGAACTCTTCATTACATTTAGGACATTTTTTCTTAAATTTATCTGGAAGACCAATCTCAAATTTATATAAACTAAACTTTTCTGTTTCGGATATTTGGTTTAATTTAGTGCCTTCAAATTCGCTGGGTTTCCATTCCTCAAATATTTCTAAAAAAGAATATCTTTCATCTATAGCATAAAATGCCAACTTAATTGGTGCAACAGGTACTGGTGGAATTGAATCTAAGAAAAAGTTTATTTCTTTTTGATCTAAAAAAGTACCAATTCTAAGAGGAATTTCTTTTTTCATTCTATTTAAGACTAAATAATCAGTCCCATTAAAAAAGATTACTAATTTATTCCTCTTTTAATTGTTTTATTCTATCTTCAGTATCTTTGATTTGCTTTTCAAGATTATCTATTTGCTCTTGGGTAGCCATCTTTAAACTAAGAAATTTGTCTTTCATTAACCACTTTTTTTTCAAAGATGTTAATTTTTCATCTAATTCAGAAAGTTCTTTTTCTTTTGATTTAATAATTGTCTTAATCTCTCGGTCTGATTTAACATCTAAACAAACTCTTAGAATACCAAAAGCTTCCTTAATTCTTTTCTTAAATTCTTCTTCATTTAATTCAAACACAATTTCTAAAAGATTGACAGATGGTGTTTCTGAATAATAAGTGTTTTTAGATAATCTTTTTTCAGTTCCTTCTTCTCTTATTATATTCACCCAAGATATAATTTGATCAACTATTTTATCGTTTATTTGATTAGAATTAGCATGAAATTCTACCTCATATTTTGGTGTTTGTGCCCAGTTATAATCTTTTATTTTTCTTGAAACTGTTATTTCCCAACCCCCATCTAATGAAAGCAACAATTCTGTTAATTTTTCTTTCTCATTTTTACAATACTTACTAAGTATATTTTTTAGAACATCAACTGCTCCAACGTTATTAAAAGTCACTCCAATTCTACAATAATCTCTGTTGTCATCCCTATACAAGTCCATAAAAACATTAGGCACAGCAGCATTTTTCGCTTCTTTTGTGTCATCAAACTCTTTTAAAACAAACATTAACCAATCTTCTTGCGAAACTAATTCTAAAATTTCTTTATCTGTCCTATCAGGTACTAAAAGAATATCATCAACTACTTCTTTGGCAAATCTATACCATTTAATATATTTCTCTTTGTTCATATAATCTTGAGTTCTCTACTATTTTAAATAATTTACTACTAAAAAACCGATTCCCCCTTTAAAACAAAAAACTAATTAAAAATTAAACTACCCGATTCCCCCTGTCCTTCGGACTTTTACTCTGCTACGCAGTTATTAACTAAAACGATTCATTAAAAAAACTACGGCAATAGCATATATTTACGGTAACAAAAGACTTCTGCAGTTTAATATTCCCTTCGGGAATTTAACCCTTGACCACGCTGCGCTCTCCCGCCATTTTTAAACTCCCTGCGGTCGTTAAAAATTCTGGTCGGGGTATTTAACACGAATTAACCGAGAAATGGCTCGGCTCGCCATTTCTCCAAATTCTTTAATGTTCCTCCGCTTCGCTACGGAACTTAAAGAACTTCGGTTAATTCGGATGTTAGTTGCAATAAGTTTGGAGTCCTAAAAAGTGGAAGGGGCAAAATTGATATTGATAATATTTATATAATGTGCTTTCTTTTCAATAAACATGACTTACAAATTGATTTGTTTTGATATGGATGGAGTGATATTCAAAGATATTAATTTCTGGATGGAACTCCATAAGAAATTCGGAACTTTAGAGCAAGGTATAGAATTAACAAAAAAATATCTTCATACTGATTATGATAGATTAGTGGAAGAAGTTGTTGTAAATTTATGGAAAGGCAAAGATGCAAAACCATATTACGACTTAGTTAATTCTATTGAATATCTTCCAGGAGTTAAAGAAACTTTTGCCCATCTCAAAACAAGAGGATATATGACTGCCATAATCAGCGCTTCAAGTATTGATGTTGCTAGAAGAGTTCAAAAAGACTATGGTATTGATCATATTTTTGCAAATGAATTAGTAATAAGAGATGGAAAAGTCGCTGGCGAATTCATTTGGCCAATTGGCGCTGGAAAAGAAAAGAAAGCACAAATAATTCAAGATTTATGTTCAAATATAGGTATTTCACCAAAAGATGTAATCTATGTTGGTGATAGTGATACAGATATTGAAGCATTTAAAGAAGTAGGAATATCTATCGCTTTTAATTCATCATCTGAAGAACTTAAAAAAGTTTCAAAGTATGTTGTAGATACACACAACTTAGCAGATGTCATTAAATATATTCCTTAAATCAATTTTGCCCTTTATTCTATGTCTTGATGTGTCGCATTCGCTCTTCTGATAGACGGACTCCAAACTTACTCTTCGGGTTTCGGCTTCGCCGACCGTTGCACTAACCCTCGGTCTCCGTTTCACTCCGACGCAACTAACAGCGATTAAGAGATTCCGAAGTCTTGCAGACTTCTCCATCCAAATTCGGTTTTGTGGGTTGCCTCAAAACCGAACTTCTCTTAATCGCGATGTTATACGCAATTAAATTTTCACTTGTCTAAATCTCATTCTTCTTTTAGAAAAAGAAGCAAAAGGGGGGGAGTCCAGGTGCTACGCACATATAGTCTTTTACTTTGTAAAAGAAATTTATTAAGAGGGCGCTTAACTAAAAATCACTTTTGGAAGATTATGACTCGAGACTTCTTCCAATACCAAAAAAGAATTTATTATTTTAATTTCGTCATAAAAATCTTTTCTTATTTGATTAATGAATTCTCTTAAATCTGAAGAATCTTTAACCATAACACCTATGTCAAAGTCATAAATTCCTGATTTGTTGTAATGATAATAAAAAATCACTTTCTTGCTTACTTTTAGATATGATTTTAATTTATCTTCTAATTCTTTTGCAGGTCTTCTTAATTTTATTTGTAATCCTTGCCATTCCAATCCAAAACGTTTATGATTAATAGAAATTGAATATCCTAAAATGATTTTATTCTTTTCCAAATTTTGAATTCTCTTTTTTATCGCATTTGCTGATAAATTCAAGTCGTGCGATAAATCAACATAACTTATTCTTGCATCTTCATTCAGTTTTTTTAATATTTTCAAATCAACTGTATCAACCTTAGTGTTTCCCTTAGATTTACTATTTGATATAGAAACACTTTCATCTATTATTTTATTAAAAAAATAATTTGATTCTTGAAGATTCAAAATAAAATAATCTCCGACATTTTGCTCAAAAGAATTAAAGAACTTCCCAATAAAATCATTTAACTCAATATTTGATTTTGCAAAGATATCAAACGTTAAACTCCAATTTCCAGATAAAATTCCAATCCAACTTACAGATTTTTCTTTTTTTAGATATTCTATTATTTGACTTTCTTTTTCTTTGTCAATTTTGTCAAATTCTATGAAAACTACAAATTGCTGAAAACCTAAATATTCGTAGTCAATTGAAGTAATAAAATCTCTAATTATTCCTTGTTTGATTAGGTTTTGAATTCTATAGTAAACATTCTCTCTTGAAAGACGAACTTTTTTGCCCACTTGAGATAGTGGCAACCTTGAATTCTCTAACAATTCTTTCAGTATTTTTTTATCTACCTTATCCATATTTATGATAATGAACTATATGTATATAAATATTGCGTTTTCATAAAAAATAGAGCCAAACTATTTCTTATACTTTATGTTCATTATTTAATTAACTAAACTAGGAGAAAGATAAAAATGCCACCAAGCGGATTTAGCCAAAAAGCAATAAATGGATTGCTTGACTTCGTAAGAGCAAATTACGAAACAATTGCAGAGCAATATAGTGGAACTGATCTTTCTGAACAAGAGTTTCTCGAAAAAACCTCTGGTGAATTGGAAAAACAAGTAAGCGGAGTTTTAGCTGAAAGATTTCCAAATTCAGAACGACTTAACGGAGGAATCCAGGGATTAACAACTTTTGTTGCAGAATGTTACAGAGATCTTGCCCAAGAAATTTCTACTGGACAAGACAAATACCAAAGACCTGTAATTGATGGAAAAGCAATTCAAAAAGAACTTAACCAAATTGGAGACTATTTGGGCAAGTTTAAACTTTAATTTTTATTTTTTATTATAACAAACGCACCCTCTATTTTCTTTTTAGAAAAAAGAAACAAAAAGTCTGGACTCCCCCTCGTCCTTCAGACATATAGACTCCTACGGAGAAATTTATTAACGTGAAAATTTAACTGAGCCTTCGGCTTTTTTTCTTGCAGAAAAAACGTATAACAGGGCTTAAAGGGTTCGCTCGTTGCACTTCGCTCTCCCAAATTAATTTCTCAGCCAGCTCGTAAACTCGCGGGAGAAATTAACTTCCCTTAAGCCCGATGTTAAGTTCAATAAGCCTACGACGAGTAATAGAAGTAAATTATTAATGACTTTAGGTGTTCGTTTCTCGGAAAGTATTTAAAGTAGAAATCTTTACTTATGATGATGACTAGCTTATCGCAAGAGGTGGATAAAATCCTAACTGATATTGAAAATGAAGAAAATTCTCTTAATCATATTAGATTATTGCAGAAACTAAAATTTAACATTATTCTTGAACAAAAAAGAAACTTTAGGTCGCATTATAAAAAAGCATTAAAGAAAACATTATCTTATTTTAAAGAATTCAATGAATCTCTTAAAGATGAAGAAAATTTAATTGATTTTCTAAAGAAACATGGATATAATTTTGAGTTAGATGAACATTCTTTAGAAAAAATAGAATTCTATGCCCAATCACTAATTAAATTAAATAATAAACAAGAAGCAGAAGAAAATGTTGAGGAGTTAAGAAAATTAGTAGTAAAAGAAATTCAACATACAGATTATTTACTTCATATTCTTGATTATTATAATGGTAATTTAGACAATAGATTAAAAATTCTTAACAAAAAAGTATCAGTAAGTAGTATTCCAGCAGTTCTTTCTTTAAAAGAATGTTATGAGATTTATAGGGGGATCAGGCCATTATTTTTTTATCATGGAACTAGATTAACCACATTTGAAAGAATACTAAATAATAAACAACTTTCTCCAAAGAAACATTTTAATAAAAAGTTCGAAGAAGAAATTGAACATTACAATAAAGTTAAATCCTTATTTGTATTTATCAAAGAAATTGAAAATATATTGAGTGAAGATATTGATTTAAGCCATGTCCAGAAAGTTGTTAATCATCTTAGAAAAAATAAATTCCTAAAACCTAATAAAAAAATAATTGATGGCATTCAAAAAGAAAAGAATAAAGAAAGAATAAAAGCAAAGTTAGGATTACTATTAGAAGAACTAAACAAACTAAAAATAAAGTTAATAGGTGAAGAAGCTGATTTTTATTCTGTTTTTAGAATAAGAGACCCACACTTTGTTTTCTTTGGTGCTGAATACCCTTATGCTTGTCAGGAAAATTTTCAATCTTGCACTAATTATGCTGGAATTAATGGAGCTGTAATAGAATTCTATCCAAAAGTATATTCAAAATTGGATGTTGATTTAATGCGACCTAATTCAGAAAAAATCTTAGACCTAGCAGTTGGTACTTATAGAGAACATGCCCAAGTTCATGGTTTTTTAGGTCACGATTTAGCAACAAGAAAAAAAATTAATGTTAAATTTATTAGAAGAATTTATACAAACAATATCAAGGAATTTCAAAAAGCAATAACAAAAAGCGGTTTAAGTATTGAAATTCATCCTCTTAGTCATCATCATAAAGATTTCTTAGAAGTAATGGGCGAGATTCAAGCAATTCTAAAAAAGAATAAACTAATCTCTTAGGGAAACGAACACCTTTGCTCAACTCGTCTTCGGCTTACTTGCTCACTACGTTCGCACCACGTTGCACTCTCACTCCACTTCGTTACGTTCGGGGAACTTAACAGCGATTATCCGGAAAATCCCTTGCAGGAATTTTCCCAAATTGGCTACGCCAACTTCGGATAATCGCGATGTTAGCCAAAATTTTCTTACTGCCTCCTGTGGAGGTAAACCGAGAATCTAAAAAGATAGGTGCCTTCGTTAAATCGAGAAAGAGAAAACGGTTTTTCAATAGCAAAGCTACTAAACCTAACATTGATTTAACGGTTACGTTTCACTTCACCCAAATTTTTACTTACTTTAAAACGGACGAGAGAGGGGACTGGTGCTACGCACATATAGTCTGCTACGCAGAAATTTTATTTTTTCCCTTTCATAACTTTATTATTAATTGTTTTCAATCCTTGCTTTGTAAGAATTTCGACTTCTATATATTTAACCTTACTGTCAATAATATGATAAACTTTGTTTTCACCAAGGATGTTGATAAATCCTTCATCAATTTTTGTCAATTCTCCTTTTAGTTTTTCTCCGCTGTCAAGATGAACAGTAACTTGTGGATATTTTGAATGTCTGTGAGCATAAAAAACAGCGAGGCAACTCATCGAAACCAGCAAGAAAAGCAAGCTTAAAAACATCAAGATTGGCTTTGCTCCTGAAAAAAGAACGCTTGCTGCAAACCAATAATTTAAAATTGCAAAGAGCAAGAGTAACCATTGAGGTAACTTCTTGAAATATACTGCCTGAAATCCAGATTCTGCTTGATCCAAATTTGCAAATTTTTTCAAAATTTTACTCTTATCGATTATTTGCTGGGATTTCTGTAAAGTAAGATTACTTACAGTCTTATCAAGCTTCATTCTTTGTACTTGATATGCGTTTAATCTCTTTCCAAGATAAAATGCGAGTAAAAAATGCAAAACAAGAGCCAAAACATATGGAATCTTGAAGAAATGTGTCTCAAATATTGTGTATAAAATCAGAGGAGGAAAGATAACAAAAAGTATCAGGAAACTTGCCCCAGAAACATAAATTGCGTATTTATTTTCCTTATATGGTGAAACTTCATTTATGAGTTTACCAAAGAAAAAAGCGATTCCTGCTACAAGTGCAAATATCAGTGACCAATCAGTCACGCTTTCAATTTTTATGGGTAAAAACTCAATCATTTTTATCTTTTTTTAGATTTATTTATTACCCTTTGCTCTATTATGAGTTTTGCAAAGCATTTGACAATTTTTGATGTCTGTTTTTCCACCCTTACTCCAAGAACTCACATGATCAGCATCCATCTCATCAATTTTCCAAATTTTCTTTTTATTAGCACTGTGTCCGATAGCACAAAGAGGACAATTGGATTTTTCTTCTTTTTTTGATTTATCTGTCTGAATTGTATAAACAGTTTTTTTCGTCGCTTCATCAAATACTCGCACATCAAGAAGTTTTGTGTCTTTTTCTCCACCTAAAATATATTCAAAAACGCCTCTTTTATTCCTTACATAAGGATCTGCATATAATCTGTGTACTGTTGCAGATATTTTTTGAGGATTATATCTTTTGTTGTGATATTCTTCATAAAGTCTTCCCCACTCTAATCCCTTCATTTCTGTTCTATAATTAGGAAACGTCTTTCTTACCCATTCGATAACCTTTTGAAAATATCCCCATAACTCGTTTGCATTTTTATCGTGTTGGTGTTTAGACATATATTCCTCTATCTTCCCTTTATTAATCCACGATAAAACTGTTTCTAGAAACTCTTGTCTGATTGGCGAACCTGTTACTAATTGCCCTCCATCACTGGCTAAAAGATATGCTGCACAATTAGTTTTACTAAATTTTAACTTTGCATCTGAAAGCCATGTTCCTGTGTATACTGAATTACGAAGCTCTTGTTCAGTTAGTTTTTCTCCAGAAATATTCACAATTCTAAACCAATTTAATTTTTCTCTTTCTTTTCCTTCACAAAAATAGATCATCAACTCATAATTTAATATTTGATTTTGCTCATCTTTTGTCAAACTGTGGAAATATTTTTCGTTTATTGAAAACTCCCCTGCAACATACTGAGCAATACTAATTGTTCTTTGCTGTCCGTCTAAAACCTCAAAATTTCCGTCAGGTTTTTTTACCCAATACATAATATTAAGTGGAAAATATTTTCTCACAGTTTCAATTACTTCATTTCTTTGCTTCTCTTTATACACAAATTCCCTTTGGTATTTTGGACGAATATCTAATTTTCCACTATATGCAGTAACTCCTTCTTCTGCACTATCTTTATACTCCTTTACTACTTCTTTTATTGGTATTTTATGTAATTCGATTTTCATTTTTTAACATCCTTATTCTTTATAATTACACGAGCATATATACTTGAATATAACTCCCCTGTTTTAACATTTTTAAAAGTTGGTACTTTATCTACTTTTGGATTATAGGCACGATATAACGTGCCCTTCGCATTCATAGTAAATTTACCAGTTGGATTTCCCTTTTTATCTAAGATTTCCATTTTTTTATTGCACTTAAAATCTATTGAACTAACTATGCCTAGCGCAATAATTTCAAATTGTTCAGGATTATATTTATCTAAAAAAGTAACAGGCACACCAACTTTTCCCTTATAATTCATGGGAATATCGCTTACTTTATCTACATTTATTGCATCATAATTATCATAATTTGGATATTCTTTTGCACTATATTTTTTATATAATGTGATAAATTCCTTATGCTTCTCAACATCTAAATTAGTGAACCAACAAGAAGTTGAAACTCTCGCAATTTTATTACCTTTTTCATCTATGTGGTGAAATTTTTCCCAATCATCTGGAACGATAAAAAACATTCCAACATTAAAATTGGTGTACCCAGTTCTGATTTTATTTTCTTTGAACAATTTGAAAACATCTTTGTAAGTTAAAGAGTTAGTGTTTCCAATAATTAGAAACTTTTTTTTATATTCTACTAATTGAGCCAAATATTCTCTAAAAAGTGAAAATGGAGGGTTTGTACAGACAATATCAGATTCTTTTAACAATTTAATACATTCATTACTGCGAAAATCTCCTCCTTGTTTTAGTGGAGTTGCTGTATTTTTATCATGTTTCAGCAACCACTCAACATCAGATAAATTAATAGAACCATCTTTATTAGAATCCTCTACTTTATTTATTTCTATTTTAAATGCTTGATTTTCTTTAGAACCTAATCCCTTTATGTCAAACAGTGTCAATTGACTGCCTACTATTGGTGACCCAGTATAACAAGTAATAATAAGTTTTTTTAATCCAAAATTATTAAAATTAGCTGCAAAAAACTTAAAGAAATTACTTTCATAGGGATCATCACAATTACAATAAACAATTTTATTCTTAAATTGCTTTTTATAATGCCTTAACTCCTTTTCAATATCTTTAAGTTGAGTATAGAACTCATCTTTTTTAGATATTTTAGCATTATCAAAAAGTCTAGTCGCCATTTTCAAACCTTACCTTTATTCTTTTTTAATTGTTCTTCTGCAAAAATTTCAAATTGTCTTGAGATTACAAGTCCTTTCTTTTTGCAATATTCTTTATAAGTATTGTATAAATCTTCATCAACTTTCAAAGTTATGTTTTTACTGCCCATTATAAAATAAATGTTTACACAGCTATATAAATATTACTATGTTCTTTTAAAAAAAGAACCAAAAACAGCCCCCTCTCTCGTCCTTCGGACATATTGTCTGCTTCGCAGTAATTGATATTAAAGTAAGTAAAAACTACAGCACCTATCTGATTCTTCGGCAGTAAGAAAACTCTGCGCTCCTTTCAGTCGCTTGGGGACGCTGCGCTTTCGTCGCTATCGCTCCTCACCCTCGGCTAACAGGAATTTAACGGTTCGGGGCTCGGCTCACCCCTCTCCCAAATCGTTTAATGTTCTCCGCTTCGCTCCGAACTTAAACGACTTCGTTAAATTCCGATGTTATATGAAATTTGTTTCTTGTCTAAATGATACTGACGCTATCGCTAAATTCTAAGACTTTGAAGTTGGCACCTAAAACTATTCACTTTAAGTGCACTTTTTGGGTTAAGAGGCAGATTATATTAATTGATTCTC
>JAHJDQ010000078.1 GCA_018812355.1 Nanobdellota archaeon
ATACCCATAGTTATTATTCATGGTTTATATGACAAGATTTGTAATCCAAAAAACTCATGTTTAATTAGTAAATTATTACCTAAATCAAAATTAATTTTAGTTAATGCCGGTCATGATTCTTCAGACGTAGAATTAAAAGAAACATTCCTTAAAGTAGCAAATTATTTTTAAGGGTATAATCTTTTCTGATCTCTTGGGAATAATGAAGCCATTCTTACATCAGTTAAATTATAAATAAAAGCAAGAGCTCTCTCAAAACCCATTCCGAACCCACCATGTGGAATGCTCCCAATTAATCTTAAGTCTTCATAATAACGATAATCTTTAGGATTATGCCCATGCGCTTTAATTGATTCAACTTGTCTGTCAAGAAGCTCTATGAATTTATCTATACGATGCTCTCTTTCCCCACCTCCAACTACTTCACCATGGTGGAAACCTATCAAATCAAAACTTTTAGCATATTTAACTCCTCTTTTTTCCTTCCTTGTGAAATAAAATGCTTTAAGTTTATCTGGCCAATCGAAAACAAAAACGGGTTTGTCAGTAGAGATGATAGCTTCAGCATTTGAATCAAAATCATCTCCCCACTGAATTAATCTTCCTTCTTGTTTGTGATTAGCTTTAACTAACCTTTCAATAGCACGATCATATGTGATTCTTAAATAAGGTTCTTGCAATTTAGTAATATAATCATCGGAAACTCCTAGTGATGCTTTTATAATTTGTAGTTCAGTTGGACAATTCTCTATACCTTGATTAACTAAGAATTGAATCATCTCTTCTGTAAAATCCATAAGATCAGTTAATGTTAACCCTACCAACTCTGTTTCAATATGCCAATATTCCAGTAAATGTTTAATTGTTGGTTCACCTAACTCATGACGAAGGGAAGGTGCAATCGAATAAAGATTACCAAATGAAGCACACATCGCTTCCAAATGTAGTTGAGCTGTTTGTGCGAGGGCAACTTGCTCATTCATATTTGTTGTTTCATTTTCATAATTTGTCCAAAACAAACCAGTTATATCCTCACATGCTTCAGTTGCCTTTGTAAGTAGGCTAGGAGCAACCCAAGTGAGTCCTTTCTTATTAAAAAATCCATTTAATGAATGAAAAAAATTATCACGTAGTTTTTGTATGGAGAAATATAATGGATCCCTTAATAATAGATGACGATTTACTTGATCATCATCAGAGATATAGTCCCTGATAGTTCCTTTCTTGAAATCACCTAAACCTGTTCTTTTTGCAATATTTGACTCGGCAAGGATTTTAATACTAGTATCCTGCATTTCAATAAATGTTTCCAATGGCAAATCCACCATAGAATGATATTTTAAATCCTCGTTTGAAACAATCATTTCTGTTATTTCATTTTTAATCGGATCTCTTAGCAATAATTTTAATCTTTGCTCTTCAAAAAATTTTCCAGTAATAAAAAAACTTTTGGCGTTACTATCAATCATTTCATTAAATTTCCAAACTGTTTTTTTATCCCCTCAGGAAGAATAGGCACTATATGTTCTTCAAAATTTTTGAAGTGTGAACAAGCAGAAGAATCTTTTCCTTTTAAATTTCCAGTTAGATGATAAGCATCAGCACGACAACCAGTACCACAAATCAATAAATATTTACAATTTTTACATTCTGCAACATCTTTAATCTTCATATTAATGAAATCTAAATATTGCTTATTCTTCATAATCTCATCTATTGATGAGGTTTTTAAGTTACCAAAAGTAATACCCAAAGAAGGGCAAAATGATACATCACCGTTAGGCCTAACTGTTAATGACCCGAGAGCATAATCGCATGGATGTTCAGATAAACTATGTTCATAAAATCCTGTTTTAGATAAATTTGATTTGAATATGTTTGAAATTATTAATCTAAATTTAGGTTTGTCCTTAAGGTAATTTTCTATTAATTTTTTTAATTCTGGAAATAAATCTTGATCATCAAGAACAACTTCTTTAGACATCTCAACACATCGACCTGCCATAATTGGAACATCTAATCTCCACATAATATCTGAAAATTTTTCTTTAATCAATTCATAAAGATTAGGCAATTCTGAAATACTATCTTTAGTAATCATCGTATTTACAGACACATTAAGATTAAGTGATAAAGCATAAATAATTCGATCAATAACAGTTTGATAATGGCTATTTTTTCTTACGATGTCGTGTGATTTAAATCCATCCAAACTGAATCTTAATTCCTTGAAATGTTTAAAGGTCTTCAGTTTATCAATATGTCTATTGGTTAATATTTCACCATTTGTTAATATGCTTACAGGGATCGGGGAATTTTCGACTAGATCCATTAGATCCTTTCTTAAAAAAGGTTCTCCTCCTGAAAATGCTGCCAACTCAAATCCCATTTTTTTTGCTTCGTTAAGAATCTTTTTAATATTACTAGTAGATAATTCTTCAGAAGTGATTTGCGTGGGATTATATTTTGAATTATAACAATACTTACATCTTAGATTACATTTTCCAGTGATTTCAAATACTATATATTTTACCATATTAAAAATTAAAAAAAAGCCCAATTGGGCTTAACAATCACATTCTTCTTCAAAATTGCCAATTGGACAATCATTCATATGTCCTTTCAATGGTAAGTTATTTTTCTTATCTTGTTTCATTTTTTTAACCCCCTATTTATATTTTTAACAACTCTTTTGATTGAATTAAATTATTTGAAAATTGGAACAAATCATCACTATTAGAGTATAGCTCCTCTAATTTTTCTTGATTCTTCCTTATTAATGGGTAACTCATTTCTTTTACTGGATCTAATATCTTGGAAAAAAACTTATTATTTAAAGTAATTAAATTAAATGATTCTAACATAACATTTTTTATGTTATCATTAACATCAAACTCATCCAAGAAAGAACCGTAAACAAAATGAATTAATTCATGGAAAATAACTAATAATTTCTGTTTATCATTTAATGCAATACCATACATAAATCGATTTTCATCAAAATAGATAGGGTTTGAATTTATAATTGAAGGATTTACTATAATATTTCTCATAAAATTGAATTGATGTGGAAAAATTGACTCTAAATGCTTCTCAAATTGTTCTTGATATTCTAACCACAATTGCTCAGTTCTCTCTAAATCAATTTTTAGTTTAACAGAATTACTGATGTAATAACATTTAATATAATTTATACTAGATTTAATATTACCAATATTTAGTTTTGGGTGTAGATATAAAATAGTTTTTTTATAATTTACTCCTGAAGAAGCACCTTCATTACAATAGAATAAAACGTTTTGAATATCTTTTTTCAAATCAATTTTAAATATCAAATTTAATTTTATCATTTTTCAAATTCATGGAAAGGATCTTGCCCTTGTCCTCGGGTAAGGGATTGTATCCCTTATATGATCTAAATTACACAACCACCTAACTATTCTTTCTATACCAAAACCAAATCCAGAATGTGGTACACTTCCATATTTTCTTAAATCAAGATACCATGAATAATCTTCAGTATTGAAACCTTCATTATTTATTCGTCTAGATATTGAATCCAAATCATCTTCTCTTTGTCCTCCAGTAAGTATTTCTCCATAACCTTTTGGAGCTAAAATATCTGCAGAAAGAACATTTCCCTCATCACAGGGATCAATTTTAGTGTAAAATGGCTTTGCAGCAACAGGAGCACCAACCAAAAAAATAGGATTATCTAATTCTAACGTAAGGATTCTTTCATCATCAGTTCCAAAGTCATCTCCATATTCCATTGTTTTTCCGTTCTGATTAAGAATTTCAATGGCTTCTCGATAAGTAATTCTATCAAAGGGAGTAGAAATTTTATTAAGATCGTTCGGATCTTGACCTAAAAGTTCCAATTCTGCATAATTTTTCTCGACAACTTGTTTTACAACATAAGTCAATAATCTTTCCTCAACACCAAGAATATCCTCAAAAGTAGCCCATGCTTGCTCTCCTTCTAAATGAGTAAATTCCGCTAGATGACGGGGAGTTTTTGATTTTTCAGCTCTAAAAGAAGTTGTTAATGACCATACTTTATCTAGCGAATAAATAAGAGATTCTAAATATAATTGGGCAGACTGAGATAAATAAGCTTCATCACCAAAATAATCTACTTTGAATAAAGTAGACCCACCTTCACATGCAGTTCTATTAATAATTGGTGGAGTTACTTGATACCATTCATTATTATGAAACCACTCATTCGCAGAATGGAGTACTTCTGCCTTTACTTTCATTATGCTTTGCATCTTTCTAGAGCGATTCCATAAATGCCTTACATCATTTAGAAATTCAGTTGAGAAATCCTTTCTGATTGGATAATTATCTGAAAGTCCGATAATATCCATATTATCAACATGAACTTCATAACCACCGGGAGATCTTTCATCTTTATTTATTACTCCTGATAACTCAATAGAAGATTCAATAGTAACTCTACTATATTCTTCAGTACGTGGTAAGATACATTGAATAATGCCTGTGTGATCTCTAAGTGTAAGAAATATATTTCCTTTCTGCTTTCTTAACCGATGAATCCAGCCTTTTAATTTAACATCATCACTTTTTCTTTTATCTTCAAAACAATAGGATATTTTTTGGTAAGTCATTTTAATTTTTTCAGTATTATTTCTATTTAAACTTAATGAATCATAGTCATTTATTTTATAGTATCATTAATTATCTTACTCTTAACCTTCTCCACCAACTCATTCAACAAAATCACCCATTCAGGCAATTCAGATTCTTTCATCCGATGGCCTCCAGTAATTTTTTGATCTGCTGGTTGGTTTCCATAATCTTTTCTTCAATGAAATTTCCCTTATTTAACAATAGATCA
>JAHJDQ010000079.1 GCA_018812355.1 Nanobdellota archaeon
ATTGGCCATTGTTCCAGACGGCATGAAGAGAGCATCTTCTTTTCCAAGAATTTTAGCAATCTTTTCCTCAAATTTTAACACTGTAGGATCTTCTTTCCAACCATCATTGCCAACTTCAGCATTTAACATTACATTAAGCATTTTTTCTGAAGGTTTTGTGATAACATCGCTTCTTAGATCAATAAAATATTTTGTTTGAAAACCTGTACCAAAGAGCATCTTCATTTTACATTACCTGCTATTTCTCGAATTCTATTAAGATCATGATCCGAATAAATTTCTGGATATGGATCTTTTAATGATGTCGCCAATTCATCTTTTGATCCTACTAAGTGTAATGATACAAATCCTTTATATAATTTCTCGTCGTCTTCAGATAATCTACTTGGACATGTAGTTTCAGCAAAAGTTTTTTCTAAAAGTTGTCTATCAAAGTAGCAATTAACAATGGCAAAATGGTAAGGATCTTCTGAAACTAGACCAAGTTCTATTAGTTGTGTATGTAATGGTTTTGTAATACTTTGCAAAGCAACAACTCTTTTTTGTACTGTTTCTGAACTAAAATTTGGAGTTAAAATGGCTCTTGCAAGGAGTTCGCCTGAATGAGGTTGATCAAAAACTGTAAGGAGGTCATATTCACTTTCGTCATATTCGGGAGAAGGATAGATAACATCAAGTGCTTCGACGTATTGTTTAATCATTTCACCAGAAATAATTCTTCTTGTTTCAAGAGCAAGACTAATTCCCTCGTTTAGTAAATCGTGACTATTAAGGGCAAATCCTCGAGAAACTTGTCTCATTGGATTTACATCAACAAGCCAGTATAATTGTCCTAAAATTAATGAAGTCATCATCATTTGATTATGGAGAGAATATTCTTGATGAATTGGTAAAGAAGGAATAGACAAAAGTGTACTAGGTTTGTAATGATGCGCCAATTCCCTTACTGCTGCCAATCTTCTTTTAACATCTTCGGTAGAGATTTCTTTAATCAAATAAATATTTTCAATTAAATTTTCATAATTATTAGGAAGATTTGGCAAATATCTTGCTTTTTCTAATCGCCATTTTTTATGTGGACGAAATTCCTCATTTACAAAATACATTAATTCCACTGTTTGGTTGGCCATTTTATTCAAAGCAAGGTGATCTTTTAAGGGATTTCCTGAAGAATTAAATGAAGATATTGCATGATACAACTGACTTTTTCTATTCTGAACAAAAACTTCATCAAAATTAACCCTTGCTTCAACCAAAGAAGCAATATTACAATTTGGATCAAAGATGATCCTTCCTTCCTCATAAGCCTCCTTTTTTCCTTCTTCCCATTCGTTCCTACTATGTTCCCTTTCCAAAGTATTTTGGTGTACATTAATCTCAAAGAACCTTGGTTTTAATGAATTAGGAGTTGGAACATAAAATTCAAACATCGGAAGCCATGGTTGCAATTCAGATACAAACAAGGAAGCATCAACATCAGAATGAATATCAGAAAAGTTTCTCTGAGCTAATCCTCCTAATTCAACAATACCTTCAATTCCTGGTTTAGTTCTTAATCTTGCAAAAAAAGGATCCATAACCTTCCGAATTAAGGGATTTATATCTTCCGTCTCTATTCTCTCTAAATAATTTTTTATCATCTTATAACAGTTCCATTTAATATGTTTACTTAGGTAATATACGTAACATTAATTCAGTTCTTTTTCATAAAATTCTAGTTCCACCTACATTTTACAATTACAACTGTTTTATAACATTTATGAATTTTTTATCAAACCTTCTTCTTCGCCTTCTCCACCAACTCATTCAACAAAATCACCCATTCCGGCAATTCAGATTCTTTCATCCGATGGCCTCCAGTAATTTTTTGATCTGCTGGTTGGTTTCCATAATCTTTTCTTCAATGAAATTTCCCTTATTTAACAATAGGTCACGCAAGTAAGCTGAAATGAAAACATACCCTTTAGCTTGAGCGTCATTCTCGATCTTTTCTCGTTGTGTTTTTGTGACAAAACACTTAATGATATGGGTCTTTTGCGTCATCAGTACCACTTCCCAGTAGAAAACTACCAAAACATTTAAATGTACCGATTGGTTTTTCTACCAAAACGTTGAATTTAAGAGTTAAACAATGAGAAATGGAATAACAATTGATAATTATGACCGGAAAATATTGTATGAACTAGATTGTAATGGTCGACAAAGCATTTCTAACATTGCTCTAAAAATGGGTAAAGGTAAAGAATTTGTCAATTACCGGATCAAAAGGCTAAAAGAACTAGGCATTTATAACGGCGATATTGTTGTCATGGATGCTTCTAAATTAGGATTTCAGAGTTATGCTTTATACTTACAGCTGATGAACAAGCAGAAAATTCCAGAATTGATTCAGTATCTTAAAAGCCAGCCAGAAATTTGGGATATTTACAAAGTTATCGGCAAATATCAATTATTTACGATTGTTTCTGTTCGAAAGATTAAGCAATTGGAAGCAGTAATCACTAATTTAAGTGAAAATTTTGGCGGAATGATCATTAATTATCGATTGTTACAATATTATAACGGTTACTCTTTAGCGCACAATTATTTATTTAAAAATAAAGAAACTATTCATCATGACAAGTTAAGGTATAACGAGAAGGAAATCACATTAGCCGACAAAGAACTTAAATTTTTATCCGTCTTATTAAAAAAACCACGCGCATCATTTCACAAAATTGCTGAACAGACTGAGAGTACCTTGCCAAAAGTACGGCAGATATATGATGATTTGCTCAAGAAAGAAGTGATTCATTTTATCAGGCCTTCAATCAATTCTCTACCTTTAGATTATTTACATAAGCACGTTTTAATCCGCTTAAATTTTGGTGGGATGAAAAAACTTAATGAAATTAAAAGTCATTTCTTAGGCATGAAAGAAACGAAAGCTCTTACTTTAACTTTCGGCAGATATGATCTTACAGGAAGGTTTATTTTTGAAAGTTTAGCTGATTTTCAGCAATTTCAGGATCAGTTTTATACTAAGTTTGGAAAGTATGTTCATTCTTTACATGCTGATGATTATTTTGAAGAAATTGAACTTGATCCTCTGCAAGCGGTTGAGTTATTGGTTAAGGAGAGGGAAGGGGTTAAGGTTTAGAAGTCGGGCGAAATAATTCAAATTTAAGCGCAATCTTTATATATTATTTAGTTTCTGAGATTAGTATAGGGGTATAGAGGGGGATTATAAAATGGTCATTGATAATGTAGTAAGTTCTGTTAAGAATGTTGTTAAAAAAGCTAGTGTTGGCGTTGTTGCTGGTTATAGTGCTTTAGTGATGGGTTTAGGTGCTTGTGGAGATACTAATAATAATTATTATGGTGATGGTGATAATGGCGATTCAGTAACTAAAAGATGTGAAGATGCAGCGGAAGATTTTATATCCAGTTGTTGCAACCTTTCTCCA
>JAHJDQ010000080.1 GCA_018812355.1 Nanobdellota archaeon
CAGACCACGTTCTTACACAACCAATCAGCGCAAATGATAACTGTGGTGAAGAACTTTTTTGCGGACAAAATGTACTTGATTTAACTCAGACCTACACCTTAAATACTGATAAAACAAGATGTCCTCTTACTCATCCTGTTCTTTATACAAATGGTCAATGTTCAGCCGTAGTTGATAGTGAAAAAAGTAAATTTCAATTAAATAATGCTAGAGAACTGACTAGTGGCAATAATATTGTGTGCGAAACTGATGAATTTCTCTGTGGTCTCAATATTTGCTGTCCTTCGGTTGGAAATGTTATTATTCATAATGGCGAGGGGTATGTGGCTATATGTGAAAGTTATGAAATTAGTTGCGGTTATTCTCGTTACTCTAGTGACTCTGGCCTTCCTAAGTGCTGTACTTATATCTTTGAAGCGACGACTTTTGTAGCCGAGGAGGTTACCCCTACTGTAACTCTAGAAAGTTGTCCCGGTGATCAATTTATGACTACCAGTTATTACCTTCCCAGCGAAGCAACAGCAAAAGCAAGAGCTGATCCTCCTGCTAATCCACCTACTTGTTGTGATAAAGCGCAATGTACTGCTTTAATGGCTTGTTTTGATCAAGATACACGAATAACTTCTTATTTTGGTGGAGGGACCAAAAATAAACACATTTGTGAAAGTGATGAAGATTGGTATGAATGTAATGCTGCTGCTACTGGAGATGTAAGTAACAGTGGAGATTATTATTGTGATGTAAATCAATGGCTGGAACAAGGAACTATTTCTGAAAATGCAGAAATCTGCACTAATTCTCTTGATGATGACAGTGACGGTTTAACCGACTGTGCTGATCCTGATTGTAATGGTCAAATTGGAAATAGTGAAGGTGCTCTTTGTGAATCTCCAATTGAATTAAATTGTGTTGACGGTTTTGATAATGATGGTGATATGCTTCCTACTATTTTCAGAAATCAGTTTGAATATCTTGAAGATATGTTGGAAGATACCGGTATGGGCGGAACGTTGCCTACTCTTGAATATGGTGGAAAAACAGGTGGAGAAGCAGGTTCCACTGAAACTGATACTTCCAGTATATTTGATGAGACGTCATGTTTACCTGCTGGAACTTGTGTTTCTGGTTCAATTGCTTGTTGTGATGTTGGAGAATGGGATTACACCTGTCCAACAGGAAAAAGATTTCGTTGTCAAGCTTCTTACGATTCAGGATTAAAAGAATATACTGGACCACTTTCTGGTCTTGATTTTAGCAGTAGCGGCAGAGCTACCGCCCAGCCTGGTCAAGAAACAGGAACATCTTGGTTAGCGCGAACGGTTAACTGGTTTAAGAACTTATTTTCCAGAGATCAAGCGATTGCCGGACAAGCTTATTCAGCCGGAGAGATTAGTACTGGAATCGATTGTCAGGATTCTGACTGTTGGACAAAAACTGGCCCGCAAGGCGGTTTGTGTTGTGCTGATACTGATGATTGTACTGGCCAAGCTCTCTGTGGACAAAATTATGAATGTACAGTTTGCTCTTCTACTACTAAATATCGTTTAAGTTACGATCGAGAACAAATTTGTAATGGTCGGGAATGGTTAAGTTGTGATGATCTTGGTCGTAATCCTTTCTCTGATCCGAATATCGACGTTTCTTGTCGTTCTGATAGATTTACTGTCAAAGAATTGGTTTGTAACAACGGCTTAGATGATGATAATGATAATAAAATCGACCTTGAAGATGAAGATTGTAATGATGATCTATTAACCAATTTAGGCAAAGGTGAAAATTACGAAATCGTCGTCAAAAGCAGTGATCCGTTTGGGATTACTGTAATCGCAAAATGAAATTAAACAAATATTTACTCATCACTACCATTTTCTTAGTTTTAGCTTTTTCTACTCTCGCCGAGATAACTGATTTAGAAATTTGCGATGATGACATTGACTTAGAAACAGTCCGAATTTGTTATCGTAACACTGCCGGAGAACAAGTTCTTTTTGTCGATTCTTTAATTAAAATGAATCGTGAAAATCAAAAACCTTTCACTACAGAAGACGGTTTCACTTTCCTTTATGAACAACCATTAGAAGCGGAAGAAAAAGAAGTCAGCGTCATTCTTACTCTCGATTTAGAGGGACAAGAAGACTTTCCTTTTATCAATTTTGCCGCGAACACTTTAGCTGGCCAAAAATTAATTCTTACTTTAGACGGCCAATACTATCTTTTACTCCATCAAGCCGCGGTCCGCTTTGCTCCTGCTAATTTACTTTTGGTTCATTTGCCAACTTTAGAAGTTTACGAAGCCATTCCTTATCCTGGGACAAGTTGGTACACTTTTTCTGTTTTAGGAGGAAAACAAATTGCTGTAGGTCATTTTGGCACAGATTTTTTAATCACTCCTCTTTCACTAGGAGAAACTCCTGCTGCTTATGTCATCCCACATAATCTTAACAAGGAGTATGAAGTGATTTTTAATTTAGAAAGTCCCGTTGAGATTATTGAACCAGACTTAGGAACTTTAACCGTCTGTCAGAATGATAATCCTCATGACGCAGAACAAATCAAAATTTGTCAGGATAATAATTACAAATTTACTTTACAAAAAGGCGTCTTAACCGAACATACCCTCAGTACTCACAATCTTGCTTTCTTATACGAAGTTATTGAAAATACTAAAACAGTTTCTCTGTTTTCTTTAGTTGACTTAGAGAGTCATGATGATCTCCTCCCTTACCATCTTGATTACGATAATTTTACCAATAATATGGTTGTCAACAATCGAATCGCTTACAAGTTTAAAGATAATCTTTACTTAATGGGTCATCCTTACACTACCTTCCTCTCTTTACCGCAACTAACTTTAACTACTTATACTACCGAGGGCCTTACTAACTTAACCGCTTCCGGCAGTGAAACGCAAATTGAAATCCCTACTTTAGACGGCGGTAAACTTTTCTTGAAAAGAAACTACGGTACGCCACCACCACCGTTTGATTTATCAGCTTTAGAAGAACATGAATTAGCGCCAATCAATTTAGAAGAACAATTATTTACTTCCTTCTCTTCTTTGGGTACGATTAGAATTATTGAACCAAGTATCGGAACAGTTGCAGTGACTGAAAGTGATATCAGACAATCTCAGTCTGTATTTAAATTAAGCACTGGTTCAGGCCCTTTAGACTTAATTTACCAAGAACCGCAGGTAGTTCAGGATAAAGCCTTATTTTACTACCATTCTGCTAGTGTTGAAACTGGTGTCCATGTTAAGAGTGGTTCAGCTTATTGGTATTATGATTTAGATAACAAAAGCCGCTCCAACCAACATTCCTTTAACGATGATTTCATTGATATCATCACTGCTGGTAATGAACTGGCCTTAAAGTTTAATGACACTTATTACTTACTTGGCCATGATAATATTCCGGAAGAACCAGTATTCTTTAACATCAACAAACTATTACTGAAAACAATTGACGGTTTGGAAACTTTTGCTCCTGAGACGACTTCTCCTGCTGAGATTAGTTTTATTGTTCCCGGAGGAAGGGTTTTTGTCAAACTAGATGAAGCTACTAATAAAATCACTTTTAGTTCTTCCAAAAAGAAAGAACTGGAAACGGTCACTTTCGGCGAAAAATATTCTGTAGTTTTGACTACTGCCGGCCGGGTCAAGATCAATGATGTTTATCTGGAATTGTGTAATCTTAACCTTTATCAATATGTTGCTGCGGCTGATGTTTGCGTTTATGAAAGTGAGTTTGGTGTAATTCAGGACCAACAAATTCTCGTCGACAAAGCAATGATTAAAATAGTCAACGGAACTAATTACCTTTTCGAACCAAACGGTCTTACCGGAGATGGAAAACAGATTACAGTCAGAAAGTTAATTGACTTTAATCATCCTGATTTCAGTAATTGGGATAACTTTATTGCCAAATTAGTTTCCGGAGATGTTCCCATCATCAAAGCAAACGAACAATTATACTTACCTGTCGCTGCTGATAATTTATTAACTAACTTCGGTTTACAAGCCTACTTCACGGGAACAATTTATTCCTTACAGAACATTGAACAGATTGGACCGATAACTTATAACGGTACTTTTGCTTTAAATGATACTGTTGTCTTTGCCAACCAAACTTTAGAAGGAGAAAGAGACTCTCGTTATCTTAGTACTACATTTAAAGTAAAAGATTACTCTTATCTTCCTGATAGCGGGCAAGAGCTTAAAGTAGTTAGCCCATTAAAATTTATCACCGTTCCTGGCGGAGAAGTTTACACTTTAAGTAACACTAGAATCAATGGAAATATTACTAAATCAACATTAACTGATTATAAAAACAAAATTATTTTTGACCGTTACTTTGCTGGTAAGGATACACGATCACTTTACCTTGATAATATCTTAACAACAATTACGATAGCAGGAATCGGCGATACCGAAACTAACATCACCATCAAAAAATGAAACGAAAAAAGAAAACAAGGATAGAAATGTCTGGTTATCTACAATTACTTAAGGATGTCCAATCCATTCTTAAAAATGGACTTTATAAATCTTATCAAGCTGTTGATAATCTTAAAGTACAGACTTATTGGCAGATTGGAGAAAGGATTGTTCGGGAAGAATTAACCAAGGAGGAAAGAGCAAATTATGGGGAAAAACTTATTGAAAATTTAGCTCAGGATCTCGGTTTCAGAAGAGATGAACTTTATCGGATAGTTCAATTTTATAAAACATATCCAATTGTCGTGACGGTGTCGCAACAATTGAGCTGGTCCCATTATATTGAGTTAGTAAAACTTAAAAAAGAAGAAAAACGCCAATTTTATGAAATTAAAGCAATTCAGGAATGCTGGAGCATTCGGGAACTTAGGAAAAGAATCAAAGCTGACGAATATGATAAAACTAAAAAAACCGGTCAATTGACTGTTAAACTCCCTTTGCGATTACCTGCTCCGGAAGATGTATTTAAAGATAGTTATCGCTGGGACTTTCTGGAATTAGACAAGAATCATTCTGAACAAGAACTTGAAAATGTGCTTACTAATAATATCCAAAAAATTTTATTAGAATTCGGCCACGGTTTTGCTTTCATGAATCGGCAGCAAAAAATACTTATTGCTAAACAATGGCACAGGATTGATTTAGTTTTTTATCATCGCTTCCTGAAATGTATTGTTTTGGTGGAATTAAAAACAGAGAAGTTCAAGCCGGAATTTGTCGGCCAGGTAAATAAATACTTGACTTACTTTAGGGAAAATAAACTTGAACATGAAAGAGATCCGATTGCTTTGATCATTTGTAAAGAAAAGAATCAAGAAGAGGTTCATTACGCTTTAGGAAAATTAAAAGAAGATATCTTTGTTGCTGAATATAAAACTCACCTTCCTGCGGAAGAAGAAATCAAAAGGAAATTAAGAATAATCACCATCAAAAAATGAAACGAAAAATAACCAGAAAAGGACCAAGCGTACCTCAACATAATGTAGAGAAAGGTAAACCTTGGCTCATCTTAGGTATTTCTTTTATTATCTTAATTACGTTCATCGCTATCTTTGCTAGTTTCCGCAGTGGACCAGGAAGAGCAATTTATATTGGCGAAACACCTTTCTTAGAAGGCACAATCGACTTAACGAAAGAAGAATCAGTTACTTTTACTTTCCCTGCCACCACAGCAACTAAAAACATCAGTATTAATACTAGTCTAGAAACTTATGATGAAAATCCACAATTGTACGAATTTAACTTCACTCAACTTGATATTTATACTTACACTTTTGACATCTTTGACAAAGACAGAATTAAATTAGCACAAGATATTTTATCAAATTATGGTGATATCACTTTAATCCATCTTAATCTAGATGATCCCTTTGCTGACTTAGAAGTTTCCTTAGCTAACGGAAAAATAACTGTTAAGAACTTACACTACCTTTCTTCAGATTACTCCTTTATCAACTTTACTAACAGTAGTAATCAACCCTATCCTTTAATCATTAGATTAAACAAATCACAATCAATCAATGGAACAATCAGAGCAACCAGTACCTCACCACCTTTAATTACCACTAATCTGGGCACTTTAGATCTAGCAGAAGAACATCTTGAAGATAATTACACACAAGTTAACTTTACTTATACTGCTCCGGCAGAATCAACCGCGCAAGTGTTAGATATCAAAGCCACTGTCCAATCTCAAGATACTCATGCTTACTACACTTTTGCTGTTGGTAATGTTGTTTATGCTCTTAACGAAACTAAATTTCCCCAGATAACTTTAACTTCTACTGATGGAATTACGGGAAATTTAACAATCATTTTTAATGCTAACCAATTCTTACAACCATTTGCTTTACCTTGCACTTTAGATGATTCAACTGTCGATGCTTTGTTCACCGGAACAAACGTTGATAAAGTTTACACTTACGACACCAATGCAGAAGTTTGGAGTCAGGGCGCCCCAATTAACGAATTGACTGACTTCGAACTGTTTGGTGGTTATTTCATTAAATTAAAAACTGCTACTGCAACAAAAATCAACACAACATGTACTCTTGATAAAATCACTCCCCATAACATTCCCTCTTTTGGCACAACCATAGAAAGTCAACCACTCAACGACGGCTGGAACCTGCTTTCCTTACCTGGAATCACGCCCCGTCCTTTAACCGATTTTACTACTGCAACTAACCTCACTTTTTACCAATGTGAAGAAAATTATCTTTGTACTGTTTATACTGGCTCTTTAAATCCAGGTAAACCATACTGGGTTAAAGGCCCTAGTACAACTCTAACTTACCAAATAGAATGAAAACGACAACCATAATTATTGTACTTTTACTCACGCTTCCAATTTTAACACTAGCTGACACTCCGCCAAGCTTAACTGACTTTCAACAATTTTACGGAACCGTCTCCGAGATGCCCAGCGGAACTTATTATCTGAGAGCAAAAGTTGGTACGATCACTTACAACACCGCAATTGCTACTGACAGCAAATTTGGCTATACAGAAGTGTTCAAAGTTAACGGCACCACTGGAGATGAAATAGAATTTTTCGTTTATGCTTTTGGCAGTGAAGGAACTCCTGCCGGCACTACTACTTTAATTGGCGGCGCTGTCTCTAGTATAACATTAGTTTATAATTCCACCGGAGCAGTCACAACTACAGATACTACTGCAACTTCTACCACTACTGGTACTACTGGTGGCTCTTCTTCCTCCTCATCTGGAATTACGGGAACGGAAAATCTTCCTCCTGGTCAATGTAGAATGAACTGGGAATGTCGTTTATGGAGTGATTGTCTTAACTCGCAACAATCCCGGATTTGTATTCGTATTGATCAGTGTGACCAACTGCAAGCTTTAGATTTGGTTAATTTTACTATTTCCATGCCCAAGCCAGATGAAACAAGAGCTTGTCAAGTAGCAACAACTCCTTCAGTAGCTTCTAACCGCATTTGTGCTGCAGGTAGTAAACGTTGTCTAGGTACGCAGGTACAACAATGTGCTAGTACAGGAGAAAGCTGGAACACCTTACAATCATGC
>JAHJDQ010000081.1 GCA_018812355.1 Nanobdellota archaeon
CCGGGCGCTGGCGTTTTTTTTACTTACTTTTCCATAATCCATGTAAATTACAGTAAGCTCTTGCAGTAACACCTTCATGACTACTAAGATTAAATTCAGCTTGAGGCTCTTCGCCTGGCTTTAGATAGCACGAAGCAATAACTATTCCATCTCCAAGAATTTCAATTAATTCAATGTAATGTTCTTCTGTCATCGGATGAGGAACAGAACCAACTTTAACACTTACTTTATTGCCTTCAACCACAACTATAGGTACATGCTTCTCCATACCTTCATCAGCAGTTTTTTCTACTAATAACTCCATTGGTTTTCCACAACAAACTAACTCTCCTCCTGCAGGATGTAAAATCTCAACCACATTCCCACAAACATTACATTTGTAAATTTGATTTTTTTCAGTCATGTTAACCTCACCTCAGATAATTTTAAATGATCATTTTCAACTTCAACAATAACTTCAAACAATCTTTTAAGACGTTCATTTTCAGCTTCATTAGCAGCTTGTTTATAGAATTCAATAGCCCTGGTTTCTCTTTGATGAGATTCTTTTAAATTTTCTTGATTTTCTTCATGACAAGGTTCTTTTACTTCTGGTAATTCTTTTAATTTCAGAATCTTTTTCCAAATGCTCGCATGTTCTGCTTCAACTTTCCTTAACGCTTTGAATAGTTGTTTCCCTTCTTCATCATTGGTTTTCTTTTCTGCACATCCATAAAAAGCAACATTACTTAATTCCAGTTGTAAAGCTTTTTCAACATTAGCTTTATCTTTTTCGTTCAATTGAACATCAAAATTAGCTTCTGCTTCAATTGCTTCTTTGATATTTTCTTTTTTTGCACCACAGAAAGGACAATTACTGGGAGCCTCATCCCCGACGTAAGGATCTCCACAAATTTCGCATCTCCACAATTTTACCATTTTTAATCACCTAAGTTAATATTTTAAATCTTACCTACTAAATCCATTCCTGGCTTTAAAGACTTTTCCCCTGGCTGCCAGTTAGCTGGACAAACTTGATCTCCATGTTCCCGAACAAACTGTGCTGCCTGAATCTTTCTCAATAATTCAGCACTATTGCGTCCAATACTATTATCATGAATTTCAGCAGCTTTTAAAACACCATCCGGATCAATGATAAACGTTCCTCGCAAACTCAAACCTTCATGAGGAATGTACGTTCCGTAAGCACGACAAATCCTTCCGGTTGGATCAGCTACCATCGGAAATTTAATTTTTTTAATTGTTTCCGAATTATCATACCACGCTTTATGAACAAAAGTTGTATCTGTACTAACAGATAAGATCTCCACTCCTAATTGTTGAAACTGCTCATAATAATCAGCTAAACTACCTAATTCTGTCGGACAAACAAACGTAAAGTCTGCTGGATAAAAAAATAAGATGACCCATTTTCCTTTATGATCCTCTAAATTAGTTTTTTTAAATTGATTGTTATGAAACACATCAGCAGAAAACTTTGGCGCTGACTCATTTATTTCTAATTTATTAAAATTACAACAACCATGTTCCATTTTAACTCCCCCTTAACTTTATATTTTATACCAACTATATTCAACTTTTTTTGGTTTCGTCTTAATTTCCTCTAACAAATACAAATCTTTTTCTAAAATTCCATAATTCATTATTTGGTTTTTATACATTTTACCCTCCTCAAATTTTACTTTTGACAATGAAAACAAATTCCCTCAAAAATTATTGTCACGGAACTTGGTTTAAAATTAGTAATTTTTTCAAGAGCAAAATCATTAATCTCTTGCTTAAATAAATCAGTTATTTCTCCACACTTCTCACAAACACAATGTTGATGATTAGTAATATCACCATCATAATGATATTCTTTATTTATTTCTAAACGAAGAACCTTTCTTTCTTTCGCCATTTGATTAAGATTACGGTAAACAGTTGCTAAAGTAATTTGTGGAATCTCTTTTTTAACTTCTTTATAGACTAATTCTGCTGTCGGATGTGTTTTTACTGAACACAAACACTCCTGGATTTTAGCTTTTTGAATTGTTTTTCTCATTTTAATTAATAATGATTATTAATAGGTAATAAGTATTAGTATTTAAAGTTTATGGAATAAAATGGCAAATAACTACTAAGATGTAGCAAAAGATTTATAAATAATCCTTTTCTAACTAAAAAAATGGGGTTTAGCATCTATCAAGAAATTTTTAATAATGGTTCTCAGCGAGTTTGTTACAATTCATTTCATGGATTAAGAAAAGAGAATTCAAGCGGAACAAATAATTATAGTGTTAATTTTGAAATTTATCAAGAAGAGAGTGGTTGGGTTCATTTATTCTTAAGTTTTCAAGAAGAAGACGGCCAAGTCTGTTTCTCACCTGATGAATTTTCTAAATTAGAAACAAAATTAGAAGATTTACCACAAAGTAATGTTATTGTTGGTTCAATTATTGATTATCTTGAAGAATTATTTTTAACACTTCCAGAAAAGAGAATTCTTCATTAATTATAAAGAAGCTAAAATTGCTTTTTCTTTTTTGGTAATAACTGCTTGGCTTTTCCACTTTAGAAGTGTTTCTTTTAACAATGCTTCAAACTCATTTAAATCTTGATTAATACGTTGATAATCTCTTAAGAATTCAGGTTCATCAAAAAAGAAAGTATTATCAATAGTTTGTCTTAAAACACTAAAAAGATGCTGAAAATATCTTACTTGATGTTCTAATCTTTTAAAATTACATTTTAATCTGCTTATAGCCTCAATTACTTCATTAATTTTTCTTAAAATTCTTTTCTTTTTTCTTTTCTTTAACCATTTACTCTCTTTATAATGTTTAATCAAAGCAAATATATTAACTAATTCATGATCAATTTCTTTATGAAAATATTTAATATCTTTTTTCAATTCCGCATATAATGATTCTCTTGATTCTGGTTCTACTAAATTCAATTCTTTTAACACTATATCCATTTCTTTAAGTTTTGACTTAACTTTCTGTTCAGTTTCTATTTCTAAAATAACATCAGCTAAAATCTCTTTAATTTTAGAATCATCAAATGATTGCTGATAATTAAATTCTTCATTGAATTTTTTTAAAATCATTTCTAAATGATTTTTAACATTAGACATTTTTTCTTCAATAGTAAAATCTTTTTCTAATTCGTTGAATTTTAGATTCATTTTGTCTACTGCAAATTCAAAATGTTCAATAAGTTTAGTTATTTTACGATGATGTTTTATTATTATAGCACTATTAGAACGATATAAATCTACAAAGTTACTTCTGATTTTTTGCTCACCAATATCAAAGGTTTGTTTAGTATAAATGTTGTCAACAATATATCTAATCAGGTCTCTTTCAGCATGAACAAAATCGATTTCTTTTAATTCTCTAAGAATTTTCTGATGAGCTGGATAATTAAGCGCTTTAATTTTTCTAAGATAAAATTGTTTTTTTCTAGGATTAACTGTTAAAGACATCTGGTATTTTTGCATCTCTTTTTGAATTATACTAAGTTCTGGTTCTTTCCTCTTAATTTCTTCTAAAACCCATTTGACAACATTTACTCTTTTATTAATTTGTTTATTAATATCTTTATTTAGATAAAAACTTTCAATCAAATAACGATTAATTTCCGCTTCAAGTTTAATTTTATTTAAAATTTTAATAATTTTAACAATAACTTTTTTAACTTCATTAGAACCAACAACTAAATTAGCATTACTCTCTAATTCGCTAAGAGTTACATCAATTAATTTAACCATATCAACCATTTTTTATTCAATCAAATATAACTATAATTACCTAATATAAATACTTTACTCTTACCCTAAATTATCCAAAATCTGATGAGCATTAACAGTATTCAAATAATCAGCAATCTCTTTATTTTCCCTTCTTAATAAGAAATTCATCATTAATGACTTCTTTTCAGCATTACTTACTCTAGCTAATTTATCCACAAAAATCAAACCGTAGGGATAACCTAAAAATAAAGCATCTTGACAATTATCAAGTAAAAACGCTAAAACCTCTTTATTTCCTTCAAACCTAAAAACATGCTTCGCTTGCTCATTCAATTTCACAAAATAACTTTTTTCTTCAATCAAATAACTCCAACAACAACTTAAACCAATCTTATTCAATAAAACTACTGGACTATTGCCAGAAGTAGTAAATAATGATGATGATTTTGCCAAAGCAGAAACATTCCCAGAAAGTTTACTTAAATACTTCTCTTCATTGTTAAAAGTTTTCTCTAAAGTTCCGTCTAAGATGACAAAATCAGCTTCAACTTGTCCTGCTAAGGCTAATTCAGCAAATCTTCGTGCCATATTACAAACTTTAGAAATCGGTGCCCGTTCCATTCCTGTTTTAATTGAAGCATCATTAGATGAGATTAACAGATCTTCTTCTTCAATTATTTTTTCAGTTATAGGAAAAATCTTACTTTCATAATACAAATCATCATGAATATACTTGGCTCTCGTAAATAAATAAAACTCATTCCTATAATTACTAATTTTTTTATTACATTTAAAGATAACCGCAGCAACTCTAATCAAACTTAAACAAAAATTACCAGCTGAAATAATCTCCGCCTGCCCACCATCTATAAAAGCAATTGTTTTATCTTCATCATTACTTGTAATACCAGCAAAATTATTCTTACTTATTTCAATTATGTTATTATTAAATATTAACTTATCTTCGTCTGAAAAATTAGTCAGAATATCCTTAATTTCTTGTGAGATTTGCTGAAGCATGAAATTTCAATAAAACTTCTTCTTATTAATATTTAGTTACTTAAAACAATAAAAAGAATAAGCCCCTGCCGAGATTTTCCGAGCCATAGCGAAGGAAAGTGCCGAACGCTAGTGACTGCAATTGAACTCGGGACCTCTGCCTCTTTATTGTCCAAAAGACATACCAAGGCAACGCTATCTGGCGCCTTACGAAAGATATTCGCAAAGTACCGCTAAGCCACAGGGGCAAAATGTCGGGGAAGGGACTTTCAGACAAACAAATCATTTGTTTGCATTTGAACCCTCGAACCCACTAAGGGACAGGATATCTTTCAGTCGATACTTAATGACTTAAGTCCTGCGCATTTGATTGTCCACAAGTGAACTTATGCTCACAAGTGCCAGACTTTGCTACCCCGACATCAGCAAAGATCGCAGGTGTCCATTGATTTAGTAGGTAAATGAGAAAAAAACAAGTTTGATTTATAAAATTATCTCTCTAAGAATGTGTGCTGGTCAAAGCAGACTTGTAGTCAAAATTCTGCCTAGATTTTGCTTTGCAAAATACAGAATTTTATTCGCTTCATGAAAAGGCTTCTTCCCACCCACCTCCCCTAAGTGGACCAGCACACTAATAATCTACCATTGGTAAACCGTTCTCCCAATATGAGCAATATGCTTAATAATCCCTTTCGTTCGATTTGTCAAAAAACCAATCCATTGCACTTCCCGATTTTCTAAGTAGAAATTAACACAGCGATTAATCAACTCTTCTTTATCATTAATTGCTTCATGAACATTTTCTCCTTTTTGATCATAATATGCTTTCATAATTTTTTGATAATTTTCTCTTGCTTGTTTAATGATAACAACAAACTCTTCCTGTTTTTT
Source organism: Nanobdellota archaeon (assembly GCA_018812355.1). Classification (GTDB taxonomy): domain Archaea; phylum Nanobdellota; class Nanobdellia; order Woesearchaeales; family GW2011-AR9; genus JAHJDQ01. The sequence continues at coordinate 5,627 of JAHJDQ010000081.1, forward strand.
CTTGTTTAATTTAATGTTATGCATATAACCAGCGACACATTTAACTTCATCAGCCATTAATTCCATATCTGCGGCAAGAGCCCATAAACTAAGCAGTGAATTAGATTTTAAATTGAAATATTTACCAACATAAGCAGGATTTTCTAACCCAAACTTAGCAATTCGAAAAATTAAAAAAGTAAGTTTGTTAACATCATTATCACGATAGTTTATACTTTCAGAAGTATCCTCAGTAAACATGTTTTCACAATCTGTCAACATTGAACGAATTAAAATATCCATTTTCCTAATTAAAGATTGGGTTGAGATACTTTCAAAGTTAAGAAAATCTTTCGCGACAATTTTTTTTGAATCTTGCTCCATTACTTCTAAAGCGATTAAACTCTGAATAATCGGTTGTAAATCCTTAGCACGATTTTTAATTTCATTTCCTAAAAAAGTTATCGTACGATTATTCTTGATGTAAGCAGAAATTAGTTCTCGTTTAATATGGCTAAGACTTTTTCCATCAATATTTATAAAAATTTCTTTCTCATCAATCTTGCTTGGTTGTGGTTGTAAAACTAAATTTCCTTCATTCTCGTCAATATAAATTAAGTCACCTTTCTTTAAATTCTGCTGATTAACCCAATTTTTTGGCAAAGAGACTACATAACTACTTTTTCCGAAAGAAATGAGCTTCCTATATTCCATTTTAATCTTCTCAACTTAAAATGGAACTCAAAAAATACTTTTCATTTTTTGCTTGTTCCATTTTAATTAATGAGGCATATACCCCCTATATAGCATTAGGAGAATGTATTTATATTTAAACGTTATGCATATAGTATTGTTTAGAAATAGCTCTAAACAAAAAGGGTGGGGTGGTGAAAAATGTATCCTAAAACAATTAGGAATAGAAAGAGGTCGGGCTTTCCGCAAATTGAGCGAGGCTTCTATTCTAAAAAAACCAGAGAAAGATTAGTAGAAGAAGGTGCCATGAGTAATGAAGAAGCTGGCTTTATGCAAGGTTATGAAGAACTGTTTGAAGAAAGTTTAGTAGAAGATTTTGAGGAGTTGGTCTGATGTCAGTCAAAAAACTTCTGGGCTTGGAATCATTTCCGATTTGTGATTCTGAAATTATGCAGAAAATCAAAGATGCCCAGAGGCAACAACTCACTGAAGTAGAGTTCATCTTTAATCAGAAAAAAGTAAAAATAAAGATTCCGCAACTTGCTCCCGAAGCAATGATGCGCGGCTACAGTTACTACCACGACGCTAAATAAACAGAAAAGTCTTTATACTCATTTATTTTCTTTTTTCTGATGAACTACCTAAAAAAAGGACTTTCCCAGATTGTAAAGGCAATCAAAAAACATAAATTTATATTTATTCTCTTAATTATTTTACAATTAGCCTTTCTCTTTGTTTTCTTTTATTTAACCCTTAATTACCAAGTAAAAATATTAGAAAATGCTCAAGAGATTATTACCGCAGTTGAACAAGCTAATCTTAATCCTGATCAATTAGAAGCTGGTCAACCATTCATTAAAGATATGTTAGCAGTTTACACAAGTTATAATGTCATGGTTAAAGACATTTTAATGTATTTATTATGGATATTATCATCATTCATTGTTATCCAAGGTTTTATCTGGCTTCTTTCTCATTATTTATTTAAGAGAATAAACCTTGTTAAGTCATGGAAAAAATTAGTTGTTTCATCACTGGTTTTATTCACTCCAGTGGTTAGTTTATTTTATTTTATTCTTAAGATAGTCGTTAAATCCAATCCCGAGATGATTGTTAGTTATAGCAAGTTATTGCTAATTTTATTTTTCTTTGCATATTATTTACTTCTCGTCAGTTTTGCTTTTATCCAAATTAAATCGTGGAAAACATTTATCAAAAAAACATTTTCTATTGGAATTAAAAAAATCTACTTAACTTTACCTCTGCTTATTTTTAATTACCTCCTCATAATGGGTAATGGTTATTTGATTTTTTTAACCGTAACCAAAGACTACCCTTTTATCATAACCTTTTTTCTAGTCATTCTTTTCATCACTATTATTACCCTCACCAGAATCTTTTGGATTGCTTGTTTAAACCATGAAAAAAATAATCATCGATACTAATGCCTTGATGGCCCTTGCTCAATTTAAGATAGACTTATTTGCAGAATTGGAAAATTGTTGCGATTTTAATTACAAATGTTATATTTTATCTGGAACAATTGATGAATTAAATAAAATCATTAAGGAGCAACGTGGCAAGTATAAGGTAGCAGCAAAATTAGTTTTAGCTGTAATTAAAGCAAAAAAAGTTCCCATTCTTAAAAGCAGTGGCGATGTTGATGATTTATTAGTTACTTATTCAAAGAAAAACTACTTAATTCTTACTCAAGACATCGCTTTAAAGAAAAGATTATCTAAACCTTACTTAACCATCAGACAAAAAAAGAAAGTAATTGTGGTTAGATAGCTATATTTAAACAGCAAAATATATAAATAAATTCTTAATAATATCATAAAAATCAACAGGGGGATTTAATAATGATAAATATAAGTTTAGTTGCCATAATTGTTAGTTTATTAGCTTTAGTCTACGCTGGATATCTTTCTTTCCGAATTATGAAAGTTAAGCCAGGAACACAGAAAATGCAGGATATTTCTCAAGCGATTAAAGAGGGAGCGATGGCCTACATGAAACGCCAGTATAGTACCGTCGCTATTTTTGCCACAGTTATCGCCGTAATACTATTTTTTTTGTTTAGTCTGCCCATTGCTGCTGGTTTTTTATTCGGCGCGATTCTCTCCGGGGTGTCCGGATTTTTAGGGATGAGCATTTCCGTCAGAACAAACGTCCGAACAGCTCAAGCTGCTAAAACTGGTTTAAAAGAATCCTTAAAAGTTGCTTTTATGGGTGGCTCCGTTACGGGAATGGCCGTTGTCGGACTAGCTTTATTTGCCGTATCCGTCTTTTACGCAATTTTTAAAGATCCGGCGATGTTAGTCGGCTTAGGCTTTGGCGCATCATTAATTTCTTTATTCGCCCGAGTAGGTGGAGGGATTTACACTAAAGCGGCTGATGTTGGCGCAGATTTAGTTGGTAAGATTGAAAAGGGTATCCCTGAAGATGATCCTCGAAATCCTGCTACCATTGCTGATAATGTTGGCGATAACGTTGGCGATTGTGCTGGAATGGGTGCAGATTTATACGAAACTTACGTCGTTACAATCTTAGCAGCAATGCTTTTAGCTATGATTCCAGCCGTTTCTAACACTTTTAATTATGCGGTTGAGTATCCCTTAATGCTAGGAGTAGTTGCCATCATCGGCTCAATCATCGGAACCTGGTTTGTTAAATTAGGAAAATCAGAAAACATTATGGGAGCTTTATACAAAGGTTTAATTGCTTCTGGAGTAATTTCAGCAATTGGCTTTTATGCTGTCACAATTTACACAAATAATCCTTTAAATTTATTTTTAGCTACTATTGTTGGTTTAGTAATCACAATTTTAATTAATGTCATTACTGAATATTACACTAGTACAAAATATAAACCTGTAAGAAGAATTGCCGAAGCTTCCCTGACCGGAGCTGGTACAAATCTAATTACTGGTTTAGCCGTTGGTTTACAATCAACCTTACTACCTGTCTTAGTAATTTGTGGAGGAATTGCTGCTGCTTACATGTTAGCAGGAGTATATGGAATTGCTATTGCTGCTGTCTCGATGCTTTCTTTAACAGGAATTTTAATCGCTCTTGATTCCTATGGGCCGATAACCGATAATGCTGGCGGGATAGCTGAGATGGCTGGCTTGGATAAAAAAGTACGAAAGAACACCGATGCTTTAGATGCTGTAGGCAATACAACTAAAGCCGTAACTAAAGGTTATGCAATTGGTTCCGCTGCTCTAGGAGCATTAGCTTTGTTTGTTGCTTTTACACAAGAAGTAGGTCATTTCTTTGACAAACCTTTAGTTTTCTTGTTAACTAACCCTGCAGTTATCGTCGGTTTGTTTATCGGCGCGTTACTACCATTTATCTTTTCTTCAATATTAATGCAAGCTGTAGGAACAACTGCCCATAAAATTGTCGTTGAAGTACGAAGACAATTTAAAGAAATTAAAGGTTTAATGTCCGGAAAAGCTAAACCAGAATACGGTAAGTGTGTTGATATCGTTACTAAAGCTGCTTTGAGAAATATGATCTTGCCGGCAGTAATTGCGATTTCTGCTCCTTTACTCGTTGGAATGCTACTAGGCATCCAAGCTTTAGGCGGATTATTAATCGGAGTAATTCTGTCCGGATTGTTAATGGCTTTGTTTATGTCCAATGCCGGAGCGGCTTGGGATAATGCTAAAAAATACATTGAAGATGGTCATCATGGTGGTAAAGGTGGAATTGCTCATAAAGCTGCTGTTGTTGGCGATACTGTCGGCGATCCGTTCAAAGATACTGCCGGACCGGCTTTAAACACTTTGATTAAAGTTATCAATACCTTTGCGATTGTCTTTGCACCATTGTTTGTAATGTATGGATTAACTTTGTTTTAAGATATAGAAAAA
>JAHJDQ010000013.1 GCA_018812355.1 Nanobdellota archaeon
AAGAATCAATCTATGAAAATGTTAAAATTAAATCTGTCCATTTATCAAATGAAGTACTTTCCGCAGGAGACTATCTCTCTTTGAATGTTCATCTTTTCAATAACGGCGATGAAGAGTTAGAAGACTTGAAAGTAAGAGTGCTGATTTACGATTTAGACGTTAGAGTTTCCAGCAGCGAATTTGATTTGGAAGATGATGAGGGAACAAATGAATTACTTCATTTACAAATTCCTGATTATGCTTACCCTGGAGATTACTTGGTTAAAGTTACTGTAAGTAATGATTATTTCCATGAAGCTGCCTACAGAATGATTACAGTCAAGTAATCATTAAAGAATAGCTACTACTTGTAGTTACTCTACAATACTAAAAGAACGAAAAGTTTATAAACAACCAACGTTCATAATACAAAAATAATATTCAAACGAATTTGAAAGATTTGGAGGAAGAAAAATGAGTAAAAAATTGTTAAGTATAATGGCTTTGTTTATCGTTAGCTTGCTGGCTGTTTCCATGGTTAGTGCAGATACAACTATGGTTGAAATGACTTCAGTAAAGATTAATGGTGACAATGTAGATTTTGCAAATGGTGAAAGAGTTAAAGTACATGAAGGAGAAACTCTTGACATTAGAGTAGGTTTGATATCACCTATTGATATTGATGACGTAGAAGTTGAAGCTGAAATTAGTGGAGAAGACGAAGATTTTGATGTCTCTGTTCACGAAGAAAATCTTGAAGCTAACACTACAGAATACTTCGACTTAGAGATTGACTTACCGCGTAAATTGGAACAAACCGAATACTCACTTAGAATTCGAGTAATGACCCGAACTGGTGGCGATTTAAATCAAATTGTGCGACTATCTGTTGAACCAGAAACACACGGATTAGATATTGCTGACGTTGTTTTCTCACCTGGAAATACTGTTAAAGCTGGTCGATCTTTGTTAACTAGCGTTCTATTACAGAACTACGGTGAAGATACAGAAGAAGACGTTAAAGTTACTGTTGCTATTCCTGCTTTAGGAGTACAAGCAACTGAATTTGTTGACAAAGTTGAAACTGATGATGGTAACATTGATTACGAAGACGTTCCAGAAATGTTTTTACAAGTTCCTGCAACCGCCGCTGCTGGTCAGTATGATGTTGTTGTAACTGTAAAATATGATAATCTGGAAGAAACTGTAACTACAACCTATCCAATTAATGTTGTTGCTAACGAAATGTTTCAAGCACAAGAGAAATTGGTTTTGGCTGTTGGACCGGAATTGCAATCTGTTGTTGCTGGTCAAACCGCTACCTTTGCTGTTGCTTTAACTAATGCTGGATCAGCTTCTAAAGCTTACATCTTAAAAGCTGTTACTGGTGGAGACTGGGCTACGGCAAGCTTAAGCGAAAACTTGGTTGTTCTTGAACCAGGAAAAAACGCTGTTGTTTACGTTACTGTTAACACTGCTTCCGGTGCTGATGCTGGTGAACACTTAGTCAGTTTAACCGTTGAATCAGGCGATGGCGACGTTTTACAAACTATTCCTTTACGTACAGTTGTTTCTGGTGAAGCAAGTGTTGGAGATGGAGTTAGTTTAAGAAACGGTCTAGAAATTGCTTTGATTGTTGTGGTTGTTTTACTGGTTATCATCGGTTTAATCGTTGGTTTCAGTAGATTAAGAAAAGACGAAGACGAAGAAGACCAAACGTACTACTAAGGTAGTTCGGCTTGTTAATCTTCCCTCCAAATCTTTTTTTCTTTTTTTTTCTTTTTTTTCTAAGGGTTTTTAGTTCTTTCAAAAATTATATTTGAATTTTAAGATTTTAGTTATATAATGTTTTTATAATCATTTTTTAATTTCTTATTAATGAACATCGCGATTATTGGGGCTGGACCAATTGGCTGTTATGCTGGCTACCTGTTAGCAAAGACTGGCCACCAGATAAGTATTTACGAGAAGAAAGCTCAAATTGGTCTGCCGATTCAGTGTACTGGTTTGTTAACTTCTGATTTTGATATGTTTGATTTAGATTCTTGTTTAGTAAATACGTTTAATGGTTTGGAAATAAACACCTCTCAACAAAAAATTAAACTTACTCAGAAAGAATACTTAGTTTGCCGTGAGAAGTTTGATCTTCATTTATTAGAACTAGCTCAGCAAGCCGGTGTCAAAGTATATTTTAATCATTCTTTTGTTGGTAAAGATAATGGTTCATTAATCATTAAACATAAAGATCAAGAAATTAGAATTCAACCAAATCTCGTCCTTGCTGCTGATGGTCCACTTTCTCCAGTAGCGAAAGCTTATCATTTTTATCATCCGCAACGGAAGAACTATCTTGGAATTCAAGCTACTGTGGAAGGAAACTTCAATTCTCAAGCTTATCACACTTATTTTGGCAAAGATATTTGTCCTGGTTTATTTGCTTGGATTGTTCCGGAGTCTCCTACTACGGCTAGAGTTGGCTTAGCGGTCAGAAAAAATGCTCGTGCTTATTTTAATCAATTTATAGAAAAAAATAATTTTGAAGTTGAAGTAATCCAAGCCGGAATCATTCCTTTATATCATCCAAAACAAAAACTAAAACAAGATAATTGTTATCTCTTAGGTGATGCCGCTGGCTTTGTTAAAGCAACAACTTTAGGAGGCTTAATTCCTGGAATGAAACAAGTTGAGATCTTGGTTGATTGTCTTAACCACAACAAAGATTATCATCAAGAATTAAAACCGTTGAAAAGAAAACTGTGGTTACATTTACAAATTAGAAAAGTATTGAATAAATTTTCTGACCGTGATTATAACAAATTATTTTTTTTAATTAATCAACCCAAAATAAAAAGAGTAATGCAGCAACACACTCGCGACAATCCTTTACCATTACTAATCAAAACCTTACTCAAAGAACCACGCTTTCTTTATTTTATGAAATACTTATTTTAACAACCTATAATTATGTTTAAAATTTTCATCCAAGAATAAGGTTGACAATGACAGTAAGGATGAAGAAGATAAGTTTTACTATAAACAGTCATCCCTAATCTTTCTACTAAAACTTTATTTTCTTTAGAAATTTTATTGTATGGCGGTCTAAACAACCTCGGCTTGTAACCAAAACAATCTTCAAAAATAGTCATCACTTCTTTAAGATCTTCTTCTTCAATTGGTTCTAACAATTCATGATATTGATGTATAATCCCATGTAAACCAAAAGTTTTGTTTAAACTTTTCATCTCTGCACACCATTGCGGATAATTTAAGATAGAATCATTATTTAGTAAAGGAGTTATGTAAAGAACGTCAGATTTTTCGGTTAATTCATCACATGAATATTGTGGATGTAAATCATCAACAATTAGTGGATTTCTACTTTCGGTTATTAATAGTGAATAAATAATAATCATGATACTAACAACAATTATAATATTTTTAATTTTCATTTAAATTTCTTTAAAACTTTTAGATAATTTTTATTCAACCCACCTAATCGAAAAATAATCACTTCTTTTATTTTCTTTTGCTTACAAATATTAAGATCTTTTTCTAAGGCCTGCGCAGTATAAACTTGATCAGTCGGACCAATGCCTTTCGCAATTAAACCTATTCCAACAACCTTAGCCTCAGTCTGTTTTAATCCCATTCTTGCTCCGGGGAGGAAACTAGCGTAACACATGGGTACAGCGGTAACGTACTTATCAAAATGAACCCCTAAAAATCTAAACAAGGGCGCAAAAGTAAATGTTTGTGCAGAGTAAATAGTTAAGTCTTTTCCTTTTCTTTTTAGAAATTTCTTGATTCTCATTCTATTGGTAAAGAAATGAAGACCATTCCTCATAAAAAGAAACGGATGTGTATAAGGCAACTCTGCATCCCATAAAATAGTCATTTTTCTCTCTTGTTCAAGTTCTTTAATAATCCTTTTCAATCCTTTAGGAGAACTGAACGGGCTCATCCAATAACCTTCATTTTTCTTGAGAATCGGCCAATAAGCTAATTTAACATTTTTCTTTTTAACTGAGCTCTTAATCTGTTTAAATTCCGCTAAACTCTCCGCTGCACAAAAAATAGTACTCGGCCAATCAACTAATTTTAACTTCGCCAGATTTCCTTTTGTCGGAAACTCTTCAAAAAAACTTATTTTCATAGCAGAAAGAATATTTTATTTCTTAATATACTTATCTAATCCATAATCCCGTACCATTGGTATAGTAAACGATCAGTCGCCTTTACTAGATCATAATCATTCCCACTAATTTTAATACAAGTATCCTCTAATTCAATCTTTGCTTCTTCTGCCAAAACTAGTTCTACGGTAGGCAAATCATCTGGATTATCAGCACAACTAACAATCGTTCTATTTTCACAAGCCCAATTCTCTTCAGTACAAGAACCAATCGGAATTCTGTCTATTCCCTTAGCCATATTAAAACTCAACTCTGAAATGGAGAGAGTATAATACTTATTTTGTACTTTTGGATCAATGGCAATGTAAACTTTATTTCCTAAATTAAATTTCGGCGCTAACTTCCCACTAATTTCGATCTCTCCCAATTCTTGCGGACCAAAATGTAGAGGAATTTTTAACAGCTTATCTTTAATCTGGATTTCTGTCCACCACAATCCATCAGCTTTAATGAAACTATAACCAGCATATAAATAACCCTCTTCTTCATCTAACTGTCCTTCTAAATTATCTAAATGCAGTTGATCAACATTAAGTACTTCTGCCGAAGTGAAATGATCATATACTTTAAATCCACCGAAAGAAACTGCTAATAAGCCAATAATTACTAGAATACCAATCAGAATGTTCTTAGTATCTCCAGCCTCAGCCCCCAAATCTGGCTCAATCGATTCTTTTAATTCTGCTTGTTCTTGCTGTTCCTCTTTTCTCTCTAAAGCTTTACTAATATCTAAATCATCCATTTTTTAGGTTAAATTATCTCATTCCTTTTAAATATTGCTTTAACTTCAATTGGAGATGTTCTTTTAAATCTTGTGAAATACTTAATTTATTCACTTCTTCCTCCCAATTAACCTTCGGCAATCTAACTAAACTCCCTTTAAACTCTCGCTCAGCTTTCATAACTTCTGCTTGAATTTTCTTTGCATACTTATTTCCAAACATCTTCAAAGCCGGAAATTTAGTAATATTATCTGCTCCTGCTTCTAACAATAAACTAATCTCCTCTAAATGATCTAACCATGAACCAACGACAATCTTCAAATCAGGAAATACTTCCCGAGTCTTCCTAACCCAAGTAACGTAATCATCTGAAACCAACTCTTTCTGACCATAAAAAACTGTTCCTTGATGCGGTTTTAAACGATAAAAAGTAATCTGCTCAATTTTATACTCCTTCACAAACTTCTCCAACTCAACAAAATCTTTAATCATTTCCCCTAATCCTAATACAATCGTCATCGCCTTCTTTATCCCCAATCGATCACACAACTCTAAAGTTCTAATCATCGGCTCAATTGGTTTGGAAGGACATAACTTCTTCCGTAATTTCCAATTAACAGTTTCAACTGAAACAGAAACCCCTTCTACTATTGGTAATAATCTCTCAATCTGTTCTTTATCTAAAAAACCAATATTTAACCAAATCTTCTTGCCCCAAACTTTCTTAATCGCTTCTAAATACTTCAGCAACTCATTAAACTCTAACGCTCCGTAACCTGCGGAAACAAACTCTAATCCCCACCCTAATTTTCTACAGATTAACACCTCAGCCAGGACAGAACTTAAGCGACGTTTAGCCCTTTTAGGATCTTTAATCTTATCTTTCTGTGTACTCATATAACAGAACTGGCAGTCTCCAACACTACAGTACCAGCTAAGAAATACTGCCCGTTCAAACATGCATTGTTTCATCTATCTTTCAGAATTATTTTCTTTTATAAAACTTAGTAACATAAACCTACATAACCAAGCACAGAAAAGTTCTCTTTTTTGAACATTTATGCTACCCGAACTGCTTTTTTTAACAAAGCTTTTAATTTTGGATTCTCATTGTAAATCCAAGTAATTCCCTTAGGACCAAGAATAATTTTTCCACTATCTTCTAAGTATTCTAAAATTAGGTTTAAAGTTTGGTGCATAATTTGCGTCGGCAATTTTCTTTTTAGTTCACTTTTAGAAACAATTGTGTCTGCTTCTTGGATCGTTCTCTCTACAGTCAACACTGTTCTAAGGTTGGGGTAATGTAAGATTTGTTCGGACATTTTTTCTCCAGGTTATATAAACTTATATATGTATAAAGTTATATAATATATAAACTTTTTGGTTAGTTTTGAGAGATTTTAAAAATAAGCCCCTGGGGAGATTTGAACTCCCGACCTGCGCTTCTCTCTATTCGAAATACGAGAGCGCCGCTATTTTACGCTACGCGTAAACCTTTGCTTACGCAAAGTACCGCTAAGCCACAGGGGCAAGTTAACTATTTACTAACTCATTTAATCTTCGCAAACCATTCATCCTTATTCTTGAACTTCTTCTGACATTCAAAACAGACGTGGTACTTCTTACTTGAGCCTTCTTTTTTTACTACAGTCCCTTTCAACTTCTCTAAAAACAGTTCCTGTAATTTATTGCCACAAATATTGCATTTAGTCATAAACCCCCACAATCTTGTTCATTTTTAAAATTATTGGAAAAAAAACAAAAAGAATATAAAAACGACTTATAATCAAAACTTCATGAAAAAACGTCTTGCTGTTATTGAAAGGAATAAATGTCATCCGACTGAATGTGGAGATTATCTTTGCGCTAAATTGTGCCCTGTGAATAGGGCTGGTAAAGAGTGTATCCTTCCCGGAGATGACAAAAAAGCTTTAATCGATGAAGTTCTTTGTACCGGTTGCTCGATCTGTTGCCATCGTTGTCCTTATGAAGCAATCCAAATCATTAACCTGCCTGCTCATTTAAACAAACCTCCAGTTCATCGCTACGGCCAGAATATGTTTGAACTCTATTCTCTTCCTGCACCTTTATTTGGTTTAGTCACCGGAATTGTTGGTAAGAACGGGATTGGAAAGTCGACTGCCTTAAAGATTATGGCTAATCTCCTCAAACCGAACCTTGGTAAGTTCGATCAAGAAGTTGAATTTAAAGAAATCATAAATTATTTTAAAGGTACAGAAACCCAAAAATTTTTAGAAAAATTACAAAAAAAGGAAGTCCAACTTTCCTATAAACCACAACAAGTGGATTTGATTCCTAAACAATTCTCCGGCAAGGTAATCAACTTACTAAAAAAGATCAATAAAGACGAAACTAAAGTAAACGAAATTATTGAAAAATTACACTTAACTAATTTTATTAACAACGATATCTCTAAAATTTCCGGCGGAGAGTTACAAAGAGTAGCAATAGCAGCAACAGTCTTAAAAGAAGGCAACTTATTTTTGTTTGACGAACCTACTTCTTATCTTGACATTAAACAAAGGATTAACTCTTCTAAATTTATCCGTTCTTTAGCAAATGATCACACTTCTACTATTGTCATCGAACACGACTTAATCATTCTTGACTATATGACTGATTTAATTAATATCATGTACGGACAAGAAAATGCTTTCGGAGTTGTTTCCGGCGTAAAATCTACCCGGGAAGGCATCAACGCTTTCCTGGAAGGTTATTTGAAAGAAGAAAACGTTCGCTTCCGTGATTATCATATTAAATTCGAAAAAACCCAACAACGTCAGCAAGGTAAGAAAATCAGTTTAATATCTTGGGGAAAGTTAACTAAAAAATTAGACCAATTTAATCTTAGTGCCGAAGCTGGAGAGTTAAACAAAAACGAAATTATTGGTATTCTTGGCGAGAATGGCACGGGAAAAACTTCTTTTGTTAAAATTCTTGCTGGCTTGATTAAACCAGACAAAGGTAAGATTAATCAAAAAGTAAAAGTTTCTTATAAACCGCAGTACTTAGATCTAGACCCAGAAATATTAGTCGCTGAATATCTTCAAGATGCGGTTAACAACCATAATAATCAATTAATTAAACCCTTAAATCTGACGAAATTATTAACTCAAAAGATTTCTGAATTGTCTGGCGGTCAGTTACAGAGAGTAGCCATCGCTCATTGTCTCAGCCAAGAAGCAGAATTATTTTTACTTGATGAACCTTCAGCATATCTGGATGTTGAGCAACGTTTATTAATCTCCAAAATTATTAAGAACCAAGCTCAGGAACGAGAGATTACAATTCTTGTTGTTGACCACGATTTAATGTTCTTAGATTATCTTTCTGATAAGTTGATTGTTTTTACTGGCGAACCAGCAAAAAGCGGAACTTTACAAGGTCCTTTTAGCATGGAAGCTGGGATGAACTTGTTTTTACAAGGGCTTAATATTAGCCTGAGAAGGGATCAGAATTCCCATAGACCCCGAATTAATAAGTTAGGATCGGTTAAAGACAGAGAACAGAAAGCTCAAAACAAGCTTTATTATTCTTGAATGTTTTATAGTTTTTAATCATTTTTTGTTTTTCTTTCTAAATCATTTTCTCTAATTATTACATAATGGTAATTTTAAGTTACATAATGGTAATATTTATAAACAAAATAATAATCTTCTTCATTGAGGTTGGAAGCCAAAAAGAGGACTGAATTAGTAAAACAAGTAGCTCAATTAGTAAAATCTCTTTCTCAATCAGAAAAAAAATCTCTATTTACCAAAATTTTAACTGAAAAAGAAACCCTTCCTGTTTCTATTTTTAGAGGAAAATTATCTGGATTAGAAGCGATTACAGTTTATTTAAAGGATCAGCAAAAAAAATCGGTCAAAGAAATTTCTTTTTTATTAAAAAGAAAAAATAGTACTCTTTATAATACTTATACAAAGGCAAAACAGAAATTAAAAAATCAAAAACTTGATCTTTCAGATCATTCTGTTCTTATTCCTGTTAAAATCTTCTCTAATCGTCAAATTTCTATTTTAGAATCGTTAGTTGCTTATCTCAGAGATCAGGATTTGAGCTGTAAAAAAATAGCTCAATTACTCAACAAAAGTTACAGTACTGTCAGAACTGTTTACACTCGCTACCAGAAAAAATGTCGGTAAAAAAGAAAAAAGGCTGCAAGAGGAAACCAGTAGACCTAGCTGATCGCTTAAACTGGGTTGAAAATGAGCTTAAGAGTATTAGTGGTAGCACTAAGCAAAAGATTGTTCTAAAAAGTAAAGCAAAAACATCATATAAACAAATTCCAGTAACCTATCCAAAACAAACTCTCGGCCTTAAATTAATGTTCATCTTTGCTTTAATTATTTCTGGAATGCTCTTCGTTAACCACTTTGATTTGGCTTCTAACTTTAATCAAAGTTTTTTCGGAGATGCTTTTAGTGGAGCAGTAATTAGTATTTTGCCAGTTAATGAAAATCCAACTGAAGAACCAGTTGAAGAGCAATGTTATGATCACACTACTTGTTTAAACATCACTACAACTAGTTGTCTTAATGTTTCTTGTGAAATGGTAGAAGTTTGCTCAGAAGAATGTGTTTCTGTTTGTGTGAATGAAACTGTTAATGATGAAATTAGAGAAGTATGTACTTTAGAATGTGCTGATGTTTGTGTTAATCAAACTGTTTGTGATGAGGAATGTACTGATGTTATTGAAGAAAATTGTACTCTTGAAGAAGTTTGTGAAATAATTGATCAACCTCTCGGCTTAGGAACAATGGATCTTGGCATTATGGCTGCTCCGACAGTAAGTAGCGTTGTTTTGAATTCAACTAATATGTCAACAAATTATACTTCAGAAAATTTAACTTTGTATTTTGATGTTGCTGATGGTGATGGTGATTCTGTTAAAAATATCACTAATTGGTTTGTAAATGGTACGAGTATTATGGTCTTGAATATGCCATTTGAGGGAGGGTCACAGAACGGTAATGCCACAGGTGTACCAAATGGTGCTAAGGATTATTCTGGTTATGGAAATAATGGTACTGTTGTAAATGCGACTTGGAATAGGACTGGCGGTTATGATGGTAAAGGTGCTTACGAATTTGATAGCATTGATGATTATATTGTTGTCGGTGGTCTTAGTGGGGGTGCAATAACTTCCCATACAATTGTTGCTTGGGTTAAACCTGATGACTTAAGTGGTCATGTTTTAAATCCTGCTTTTGGTATGTTTTATACAAATACTCAAACGAGGTATTATTTTAGTAAAAGTTCATCCCCTAATCTACAGGTTAGATGGAGACATTCTGATGGTAGTTATGTTAGTTATAATTTAATTAGTCCTGGAATGAGTTCTGATCTTTGGCATCATATTGCTATTGTCTATGACAATGAAACTAATACCGTTAGTGGTTATTTGGATGGAGCAATTGGTGTTACTAATAATAATATGGACCGTTATAGCACTTTTAATAATTTTTATCTTGGAACAGCATCAGCTTATGACCTCATGAACGGCACCATCGACGAAGTCCAAATCTTCAATCGTTCCTTATCCGCAGAACAAATCTCTGCTTTATACCAAAACAGCACCGACTTAATTGTTAGCCAAGAAACAACTAAAGGAGAGAATTGGAGTGCAGTAGTTACACCAAATGACGGAACGGAAGATGGCACAAGTAAAGAAAGTAATGGTGTAATTATCTTAAACTCTCCAGCTAGTATTGCTTTACTCTCGCCAACAAACACTTCAGCAGTGAATCCTAACGCGAGTACTGACTTTAGCTGGAATTTTATAGATGCGGATAATGATGCCCAATCAGCTTATCAGATCCTCATCGCCAACAATTCTAATTTTAATAATCCAGAAGTTAATATAACTAATACCACTAGCAATGCTTACCATACAACAACATTAAACCAAACCAATATTACGTATTACTGGAAAGTTAGGATTAATGATACAGACGAGGCCTTGGGCAGCTTTAGTTCTGTATTCCAGTTTGATTCTAACACACCACCAACTCAGGATACTCCTATCTTAAATACTACTAATAACTACACCAATCAAAACTTAACAGTTTACAATCAATCAACTGCTGATGTAGACGGTGATAGTGTAAAAAATATCATCAATTGGAAAGTTAATGGTACTTCTATCATGTTATTAAACATGCCTTTTGAAAGGGTAAATAGTACTACATCAAATAACGCTTGGGATTATTCTGGCTTGGGCAATAATGGGTCAGTTCAATCTGCAGCAGTCTGGAACTCTACTGGTGGTTATGATGGTAAAGGCGCTTATCAATTTGATGGATCTAATCAATCTCTGATTAGGGGTATACCCATTCCAATTGTCACATCTGACTTTACTTATCTCTACTGGATCAAAATCAATTATCAGGACCTGTGGAATTATCATTTTACTCACTCTTTCAATACATTTCAGTTTATCTGTCACGGTAATAATCAGTATTTCCTTCGCTACAAGAACTCGACAGGAGATTTGGTTGGTGGATACCTTGGCGGTAATTGTCCAACAGACACTTGGACACATTATGCCTTCAGTTATGATGAAGAAGGTAATAAACTGTCCATTTATGAAAATGGATCTTTAAAATTCGAAGAAGATATTCCGGACGTGATTTATGTAAATGGTATAACTTCTCCTCTGGGCATAGGTACTAATAGTACAGTTGACGACTTTATGATATTTAACAGAACTCTATCTGCTGAACAAATTTCTGCTTTATACCAAAACAAAACAGATTTAATTGTTTCTCAGGAAACAACTAAAGGAGACACCTGGCAATCTTGTATAACTCCTAACGATGGTTTTGCAGATGGAGTAGAAGTTTGTTCAAATAATATTACTATTCTCAATGCTGCTCCTACTTTCAACGAATCATTGACAGGAAAAACAGTTGTTGCTGAACAAACTTTTAATTATGATATTAATTGTTTCGATCTTGATGGTGATGACCTCATTTATTATGATAATACTACACTCTTTGATATTGATAATGTTACTGGCGAAATTACGGATACGCCATCTTCTGGAGATGTGGGGATTTATTCTATTAACATCACTTGCGGTGACGGAATCGCTAATACTTCGCAGGCGTTTAATTATAATATCGTGGCTGTTCCGGCAGAAGAAGAAACCAGTGATACTACTGAACAAGATTCAGGAGCGGTACCTGCAGAAGATGAAGTTGTGGAGGAAGCCGCTCCAGCAGTAGCAGCAGAAGCTACTACTGCCGAAGTGGCTACTGCGGAAGAAGTAGCAGAAGCAATTGAAGCTGGTCTTTTAACAATTGACGTTAATGTTGTCAAAAGAGATGTAGCTAAACAAATTAAAAAACAAATTCCAATAGCTAATATTCAAGAAATCGAAATTACTTATATCAATAAAGGTGAGTACGCTGTAGAATTAACTCCTCAAGTGGAAGAGATGTTTGACTTCACTTTAGATAATGAAGAACAGGTTATAAAAAGTGTCCAACAACAAGTCTTGGAATCTTTAACTCACCCCCTTACTGAAGACAATGTGCAGCGGGCTCCTCCCATTATTATAGAGACAGTTACAGTAGAAATGATTAATGATCAGGCAGAAACAATTACTTTTACACCAACAATTAAGTCAGAAACTGTTGATCTTATTTTAGAAAATGAACCGCAAATTGTCGAAACTTTACACAGCCAGATTGTTTCTGAGGAGGGGGGAAATCTTTCTGAGCAGCAAGTTCAGGAACTGGTTGCCGAGAAACTGGAAACAATCAAACTGATTGAAGAAAAAAATGTCCAGTTCCTTTCTAAAGGGAAGGTTCTTCCTAACTTACCTTTAATCAAACCGTTCGCTGGTGGAGAACCGACTAGTGGAATTACTTACGCTGGTGATCATACTAAGGGGGAGTATCTGCGGGCCCAAATTATTGATGCAGATAAAATCATCTTAAAGCCAGGAGAAAAAGTTGAAGATAAACTTAGAGTTCAACTTGGTTTAACTGTAGAACCTAGAGAAAGAAAAATTACCGTAATTTATGAATCAGCAGAGGGTAGTTCATTTGAGAAAAACATTACTGTTCTGGAAGAACCTCAGCTTGGTGCTATTGTTGATCTTGATATCATTAATCATCTGCTTGATATTTATGCTGTTATTCCAAAAATTGAAGGTTCTTTTGGAGTTGAAGATTATACTTTTGAACTGATGATTACCGGAGACGATAACAAGGTTAAGTCTACTGAACTTTACGGACCTTACACCATTGCTGATCAAGAAGGTTCCATCTTCGCTCAAAATCTTAAGTATGATCCTCACCTTTACCAGAATAATCACACTCTCGGAATTAAGATTTTCAAAGAAAATAATCTTGTTGCTGAGAATGAGTACGAAGTTGACTTTAGTAATGGTATGATTATTCCTACCGTCGCAGTAAGAGCAAAACTTTCTCCGCAAGATCTTGCCGAGTTAATCCAAGAGCGGGTGGAAACCATCAAACTTATTGAGAAAAAAGATGTTCAATATTTAGCTAACAAAAAAACGTTACCGCCTGGAGGAATACCCCTGTTCGGTAAGCTTATTGGAGGAGCGAGAAAGAAAAGTCTCGCTAATAGTAATATCCAGACCTCCGGAGATTACTTAAAATTTAAACTTGTTAATCCAGCAACTAAAATTATTGCTCCAGGGGAAACTATCACTGAAAATTATGAAGTGAGAACTGCCCTCACTACTGTCGAAGTAAATAAATCTATCAAAGTTAATTTAATGAGTGGTGGTCAGAAAGTATATGAACAAAACGAGTTGATCACTGAACAAACCAAAGTTGGTGGAGTTCTCGGCTTGGATGCCCAAAATAATTTACTTGATCTTTATATTGTTGTGCCTCAAGGTAATTCCACTTCAGCAGATCAATATTCTTTTGAATTAAACATTAATTCTGAAGAGGGCGAAACGAAATTTGCGGAATGGTATGGTCCTTATCTAGTTAAACCAGGTGCTGGCTTCATCTTTGCGCAAGAGTTTGTCTATAATCCAAAATCATACAACAAGAAACATTTGGCCGTAATTAAAGTTTATCAAGAGAGCCAACTAGTTGCCGAAAATGCTTATCAGCTTGATTTCCGCACCGGAATAGTTGAAGATGTTACTAAAACATTAGCTAAAACATCAAAAATTTTCTTCTATCTGAAACTACTTCTTATTACTACTATTTTGTTTTTGATAATCATACTTTTTACTTTCCTTTATCTGCGAAGGCTCAAATATTTCTCTTCTATGATTGAAAACCTTCCTGTTCAGTTCAAGAAAGTTGCTTCTCCATTAAAAGAATCTAGTGAATCAAAAAGAGTTGTTCTTCCTAAATCCCCTTTAATTTCTGCTACTCAATTAGGTCGTGAGGTTGAAAAATTAGAAGAAGAAATTTATGGCAAGAAAGAAAAAAAGAAAAGATTACCTCAACCTATTGAACATAAAACACAATTAAGAATGAGACTAATTAGTAAATTAAAAACATTTTTAACAAAATCATTTTTAAAACAAAAAGAACAGATTACTCCAGCAGATCAACTAGTTCCACTAAAAAGAAGTTTTAATTATAAAGAAAAAAATTCTCGAAGTAAACCAATTATTCTGAAAGCTCCAAAGAAGAATTATCAAGATGAATTATCAAATATTGAAAAAGAGTTAAAAAATGTTGATCATCTCTTTTTACGTAAAAAATATAGAAAAATAACTGTTTCAGTTAAAAATAATTTAGCACCGGCTATAACAACTAAACCAATTAAAAAATTAAAAATTCATCACAAAACAAAACAAAAAATGGAACTGCTTGAACAAGAATTGCAACAAGTTAACAGAAGTTTAGTTAATTTAAAAATACCTAGTAAAAAGAAAAAAATAATTAAAATTATTGAAGAACCATTAGTTAAAGTTAATGAGAATAAGAATAAAAAACAAAAAAGATCTCGACGAAGTAAATTACCTGAAAAATTTCGCATTGAACTCGAAGGAGTAGAAAAACGATTAGAAAAATTAGATTTAATTGAATTCAAAAAGAAAAAACCTCAAAAGTTGATTAAAAAGATTACTAAAAAAAGGAAAGTCAAGAAAAAAAGAAATTGTAAATTAACTAGTGTTTACCAAAAAGAGCTCAACAACATTAATCTCCAACTTGCTTCATTAAATTTGGAAATGGCCTCGTCGAATCGAAAGAAAAAATCATAATATCTTCTTCCAATCTTTAGAATAATATTTAATAAACATAAACAAAGCTATTAAGACCATCACTAAACTAAACCATTGGCCTAAAGTAAAACCAAAATAAAGTGGATCTACTCGGTAAAAGTCAACCATAATTCTGCCTAACCCTTCAAAGAAAACAAAATTCCAGAAAATGAAGCCAGGTTTAAATTTATCTTTCAACATTAAGAATAATAACCAACCAAAAACAAGAAACCTTTTTCCAGCCGCGTATAGAGTTGAAGGATGCCGGCACTCACTACCATAATCAGGAAAAACCACACACCATTGGCCGTTCCAAATCTTGCCAACAAGTTCTCCATTAATGAAATTAGCAACTCTTCCTAAAGCTAAAGCAAAAATTGCCGGTACACTTAGAATATCAGCCATCCGCCAAAAATTAAGTTTCTTTTTTTTACAGAATAACCAACCAGCAGTTACAATTCCTACAAAACCACCATGAAAACTCATTCCACCTTCCCAAATTTTAAACAAATTCCATGGTTTGAACAAATAAATGTCTGGCTGCCAAAAAATCATGAACACTCTCGAACCAACAATCACTCCTAACATTAAATAGAACGCAAAATCCCACACTTCGTTTTTGCTTAAGTTTAATTTTCTTTTTTTGCTTAAGTATGCTAACCACCAAATACTCAGAAAAAAACCGAGGACGTATACTAAACCGTACCATCTAATTTCTAACGGGCCTAAGTTGAGCAATGTCGGATTAAGATTATGGATATACATTTAATTATTTCTCTTCAAATTTTAGAATTCTTCGTATTTTCTTCTAAATCTTTTATTTTTTGAATTTGTTTTTTTAAAATGGGGATATCTTTCTGAATAATTCTCCAAGTAATATCCAAATCAACTTGAAAATAAGCATGGATTATTACATCTCGAAAACCAGCAATTTTTTTCCATTGGACTTCAGGATACTTATCTCTAAATGGTTGTGGAATATTTTTTACAGCTTCTCCAATTACTTCTAGACAACGAACTAGAGCACTTTCTTTCATCTTATTTTTTTCTAGCTTTTCCTTGGTTAGACCCTTAGAAAATGTTTCAACATAAGCAATATTTTGAAGAATATCACTTAAAAATAATATTAAAGATCTCTTCATATTATTCGAACCTCTTCATTTAAAACATCATCTTTAATCAAAGGATGAATATATTTGTAAGTGACCAAATCTACTTTCTTTCCCAATTTCTCTTCTAATTCTAATTTTACTCCTACAAATTCAAGGCCCATGTTCCTTGTCGGCTGAATTAATATATCAATATCACTTTTCTTTTTCTGATCCCCTCGAGCATAACTACCAAAAATACCTGCTTTTTTTATCCCTTGCTTTTTTAATATTGGCACCACTATTTTAGCAATCTGCCTCAGTTCTTTTGATTTTATCATTTCCTTAGCAAGGTTGGGAATTTATTTAAATTTATCTGTAATTAAAACTAATCATTTTTATCGTTGGTAAGCTTGATCATGGTGTTCAAAAGCAAGGAAAGTTATAATTTTATTGGTTTCATTAATTTCAAACCTATACTAAAAGTATGAAATAATCGTAAAAATATTTCATACTTTGGTATATACCAGATAACTTAATTTTTACGAAAATTAAGTTCTCTCAGTATAAGTACAAAACTCTTTAGAATATGTACTCTTTTTTCACTTTTAAGATCATGCCTTAAATTTTTATAATGTCCAGGAAATAAAGAAATTTCAGTCATCTTTTTTTCTAAAATTTTTCCTAAGACTGGATTTTTCTTACAAGCTTTAACAATACTCTTTTTACAGCTAGGCTTTATTTCTGTAATGTACAATTTAATCCTCAAATATCTCTTTAATAGAATTAACTCTAATCGATGTTTCTTTCTTAGCTTCTTCTAATCTTTTAATAAACTCTTCTTTCATTGGTAACTCATCAACGGGATGCCAATCAATCTTCTGACAAAATATCCAATCTTCATCAGTTATTTCTCCAGTTTTAAGGTAACGGTTAAAGATTTCTTTTTTTAATAATTCTTCACGAGCCGCTTCAGACCAATTAATCCAAGAAAAATGTTTTATTTCTTCTTGAAATTGTTCAGATATGGACATTGTTACACTTACCATTATATTTCACCTCTCACCACCAGCTCTTCAAATTTCCTTAATTGCTCCATTTTTAATTCTAATCTTTGCTTAAGATACTCTGGCCAGTTCATTTCTGGTTGTTGATCCAGTTTTTCTTTCAATTCTTTTGGTATATTTACAGTAAATGTGGGCATTTTTGACCTCCACTGGATTTTGTTTATACACTGGATGTTGTGCATGTATTTAAATCTTTCGCTTGTTACATGGTAGCAATATTTGGTTACATAATCCTGAAATATGGTTACAAAATAGCAATCTTTATAAATAAAAATAAAATAAGTCCAGTTAAGGTTGGAAACAAGCAAGAAGAACGAATTAGTAAGTCAGCTTTCTAAGTTAGTTTCCTCGCTCTCCTCTCTTTCTGAAAAAGAGAGAACAACTCTTTTTTCCAATCTAGCTTCAAAAAAAGACCTTCCTATTTCTATTTTTAGAAGTAATTTATCTGGCTTAGAAGCCCTTACAGTTTACCTTAAAGATAATCAAAATAAGTCCATTAAAGAAATTTCTACCTTATTAAATAGAAAGATTAGTACACTTTACACTACTTACACTAAATCTAAACGAAAGTTAAAAGGAGCCTTAGACTGTTCTGATTTTTCCGTTACTATTCCTATTCAAATCTTTTCTAACCGTAAATTTTCAGTTTTGGAAGTGCTTGTTTCCAACCTTAGAGATGAGCAAAAACTGAGCTGGAGCAAAATTGCTGCATTATTGGGTAAGAATTACAGCACGATTAGAACCGTTTATCGACGTTATTTGAAAAAATGCCCTTAAAACAAAGAAAAAGCTGGAAGAGGACTAGTGGAAGTAGTGAGAAGTTTGTTCTAGTTTTCTTTATTTTAATCTCTTTCTTGTTGATCGCTGGACCCTTAACTGAGATTGATTTAGTTGCAAAGAGCCAAATTATTTTAAGTAATTTTGGCGACCAGTTAACCGGAGCAGCGATTAGTATTGATCCGGTTGATCAACCACTAGTGGAAGAAACACCAATTGAAGAAAACACAGCACCAATCGAAGAAATAATTATCACTCCACCACTTGAAGAACCACTTTGTTATAATCAAACTACTTGTTTAAATGAAACTATCACTACTTGTGAAAATGTCACTTCTACTTCTTGTACAGAATGTTCAATGGAAGAAGTTTGTAACGAAGAATGTACCCCTAGTTGTACAAATGAAACGATTAATGGAGTTACTCGTGAAGTTTGTAGTACTTCTTGTAGTACTGTTTGTGTTAATCAAACTTGTACTCCTGAATGTATTGAGGTAATCGAAGAAAATTGTACCATTGAAATAGTAGAAAGTTGTACAGTGGAGGAAGTTTGTGATGAAGTTATTGAACTGATCATCAATGAAACTATTGTTAATGAGACTTTAACTGAAAATCTTACTCAACCTCTAATAATTATTAACGAAACCATTAATTTAACTTTACCAGAATTAAACCAAACCATTAATCTCACTTTGCCTCTTAATC
>JAHJDQ010000082.1 GCA_018812355.1 Nanobdellota archaeon
GATACAGCAGGCAGGTTACATTCTAACACTAACCTCATGGCAGAATTAGACAAAATCATCAGAGTAACTAAACCTGATTACAAAATTTTCATTGGAGAATCAATTACCGGAAACGATTGTATTGAACAAGCCAAACGTTTTAACGAACTAACCGAAATGGACGGAACAATCTTAACCAAAGTTGATGTTGATGATAAAGGTGGAGCACCATTAAGCATTGCCTATACGATTAAAAAACCAATTTTATTCTTAGGCACCGGCCAGAATTATGAAGACTTGGAAGAGTTTGATAAAGAAAAAATTTTGCATAGATTGTTTTAATTTTACTTGCCTAGAGGCTAAATATTTAAATATTAGCCTACTCTCAATTCTTAATTTTAAAAAAGATGTTGGAGAATAAAAAAATGATCGAATTACCACGAAAATTTACCGCTTTAGTAACACCATTCCATGCTAATGGAGATGTTAACTATGATGGATTAAGAGAAAATGTTGACTTTCAAGTTAGTCAAGGTTGGGCCCCTTTAGTACTAGGAACTACTGGAGAAGCTCCGACAATTGAACCGGATGAATTTGCTTCTATTGTTGAAGCAGTAATTGAAGAAACTGACAAAAGAAAGCCTGTAATGGTTGGTACGGGGAGTAATAGTACTAAAGCTACAGTTGAAAAAACAAAACTAGCAAAAGACCTAGGAGCTGATTTAGCTTTAGTAGTAATGCCCTATTATAATAAACCAGAACCGAGTGGACAACTGGCTCATTTTTTAGCAGCAGCCGAAGTTGGACTTCCAATTGTTTTATATGATGTTAAAAGCAGAACTGGGAGAGAGATTGATTATAAGGTTATTGAACAATTGGCAAAACACCCTAATGTTGCTGGTTATAAAGCTGCTACTCATCAACTTAAAGATGGTACTGTTCTTAGTGAAAGAGTTGCCCAAGAATTATCGGCAGAAAATTTCCGCGTCTGGAGTGGTGATGATGGCAGAACAGTGAAATTGATACAAAATTTTGGTGCTTATGGTGTAATCTCGGTAGCGAGTAATGTTTGTCCTAAAAATTTAGGAAAAATAGTTAATTTTGCAATTGAAAAACAGGTTGATCGCGCTGAATTTTTTGACAATCTTTATAACCCTCTTTTTGAAGCTTTGTTCAGAGAAGGCAATCCCATTCCAGTTAAAGGAGCGATGAACCTTTTACACGAAGCTGGACAAGAAGGTATGAACGCTGGATCCTACCGATTACCAATGACTCCACCACAAGAGACTACAGTAATCGAACTGAGGAGGGTCTTAACTAGTTTAAACATGTTAAAAGAGATTTAATGTTTAAATTAAGAGATTATATTCCGCACAACTTATTTAAATCAACTCCATTCTGAACAATTATGACTAACATTTACTTTGAAACCACCGGTTGTTCCACCAACTTTGCCGATTCAGAACAAATGGCCGGCTTGTTAAAACAGGCCCAATTTAATATAGTCAATACTTTAGAAGATGCCTACATTATTATTTTTAACACTTGCAACATTAAAAACACAACCGAAACCACTTTTTTTAATAGATTAAAAGAAATAGAAGAACAACACGAAAATAAATTAATCATCATCTCTGGCTGTCTTGCCCAAACTAACTCTAAAGAACTTAAAAAATATCCTTTAATTGGCACAAACCAAATCCATCATGTTGTCGAAGTAGTTGAAGAAGCTTTGAACGATAATGTCATTAAAATGTTAATCAGAAGAGAACAACCACCATTAAATCTACCCAGAATAAGAAAGAATCCAGTTATTTGCATTATTCCAATTAGTCGAAGTTCTCTCGGAGCCTGTTCATTCTATAAAACTAAAGAGGATCTTATTTCCTACCCGATTGAAGATATAAAAAAAGAAGCCCAACAAGCAGTTAGAGAAGGCGTCAAAGAAATCTGGCTTACTGCTCAAGATTGTGGTTGTTATGGTTTTGATCTAGAGACTAATTTAGCAAAACTATTACAAAAACTAATTAAAATCTCCGGAGAGTTTAAAATCCGAATTGGTATGATGAACCCAGATCACTTAATTAAATATATCGACGAATTTCTAGATGTATTCAACAACAAAAAGATATTCCAATTTCTACATTTGCCAGTTCAATCTGGAAATAATGATGTACTTTATGAGATGAATCGAAAATATACTGTAGAAGGATATGTTAAGTTGATCAATAAAATCAGGACTAAATTTCCACAAATTACCCTCGCTACTGATCTTATTACCGGCTATCCATCC
>JAHJDQ010000014.1 GCA_018812355.1 Nanobdellota archaeon
CAGCAGATCATTAGTTCTTGACGTAGTGCTTCTTAACCCCCTCGTCGTTTAGTACGTTTTTTAAAGTGCCAACTCTTCAAAGTTCTTCATTTTTAGCATAAGCGTCATTTACAAATAGGCAAGAAACAAATTGTATTTAACATCGCGATTATCCGAAGTGCTTTAAGTCCGAAGGACATTAAAGTATTTGGAGAAATCCCGAGCCGAGGGATTTCTCGGATAATCGCTGTTATATCCCCCGACTGAAGATTTTTAACGACCGAAGGGAGTATAAAATCGTAGGGAGAGCGCAGCGTGGTCAAGGTTTAAATTCCCAAAGGGAATATTAAACCGCAGAAGTCTCTAATTTTCCTGAGCACGGGGGCTTGGCGTAGTTTTTCCAATTGAATTATCTGTTAATCACGAGCAAAGCGAGGCTGTATTTTGAGGGGCTTAAGTTTTTTATGTCAGGGTTGTCACTTAATAGTGAAGAATAAACCAAAAGATTTATAAATCACTTGAATCATTCTGATTGTATGTACGGCGTAAGATATATTCATCCACCAAAAGAAAGAACTGAGTTTGATAAACCAGATGATAGAAGAGAGTTTTTACAGAAACATCTATCTGCGATTTCTCCAAAATTAGGTGAAAGGGTTGATGAAGTTCTTGAAGGAAGAGTCAAGGATTTTTTCACAGATCCAAAAATTGTAAATCAAATCGGAAATGGACTTGGTTTAAATCCAACGAATATTTTTGATGGTTCTTATTTTGGTTTAGTACACTTGACAGATTATTTTCCAGAAGAGGGAATGATTAAACCTGCTGGAGAATTTGAAATATCTCCAAGATATACAGTTCATTTTTGTTTGAATGGAGCTGTTACATCACATGAGATGGGAGATTGGGAAGATAAAAAAATCGCCGTAATTTCTCCAGTTACAGGATTAGATAAAAAAGCAGAAACTTTTCAACCACAAGATACAATTTATGTAGGGAGAATACAATTGCCAAAAGGAGCTATTGTTCTTGCAAGAGATGATATTGAAGTCCCTAGTAATGTAGGATTGCCTGTTGAAAAGTATCGTTTTGAAAATGGTGAAGATTTAAGACAGGTTATTGCTGAAAGAATGTTTGATATGGGATATTTGCCAGTTCAAATAGATGCTTTAAGGTGGAAATCAGAACCATATAAAACTGTTACGAGTGATGGAACAAAGGTTTGTCATCAACTGGGGACTTATTTAGGAGCAGGTTATTATCCGGATGAAGCATTTAGACTTGAAGGAATCGCACAAGTTTTAGGTGCAAGAGGATCACAAATGCACGATGCAATGCATTGGACAAAACTTTTGGAGATGAAAGTGTACGAAACATTCAAGGGAGTGGTAGATTATAAATCTCAAACTCCTAAAGTAAAAATGTCATCTCAAGAATTTGATGAGAAATTTCCAGCAGGGATATTTGGCACTTTTGAACATTCTCTTGAAAGTAATTATTTAGTTCAACAATTAGAAAATTATAGAACAAGAATAAGAAGTCTTGTTTCTTCTAAATAAACTTAAGCCCCTCTTTTTATTCAATTGGAAAAATTTGGATGTAGTGAAACGAAATCGTTTAGCAAATGTTATGCCGAGTTGTGAAGCAATTGGTGACTTCTTTTTTAGACTGCTAAACGAAGCCAAGCCCCAAAAAGTGTTCAGGTTACTTTGTCGTTCCCACAAAGGAAAATTAGAGATTGGATATAACATCGCGATTAAGAGAAGTTGAATTTTTGAGGCATCCCACAAAAATTCAATTTGGACGGAGCCTGCAAGGCGGAGTCTCTTAATCGCTGTTATACGTTTTTTCTGCAAGAAAAAATCGCCGAAGGCGACAGTATGACGCAGGCGGTCGCTACATTTATATACAAAAGTGATTCAAACTATTATATTATGGATAAGATTATCAGATTAAATAAAAGGCATATAGAACAGCTTGTAATCATAGATTTTGAATCAGAACATAAAAATTCATCTAAACATGTTTCTAAACAAGAGATAAAAAAAGGAATTCAAAATCGTTTTGATAAAGGTCACGAAATTTTCTTTGGATACAAACAGAACAAAGAATTAGTTGGATATGTAACATTAAAACCATTTTTTCCGGGATATAAACATTGTGAGGTTTATTGGCTTGCAGTAAAGAAGAAATGTCAAGGACAAGGACTTGGCACTAAATTGATGAAATTTATAGAAGAATATGCAAAGAAAAATGGTTTTAGAAAAGTTTGTTTGTATACTGGTCAGAATATGAAACTTACAAGAAAATTTTATGAGAAACTTGGATATGAATTTGTTAATGAATTCAAAGGTTATTATGGTTATCCAAGTGGGAATACTACTGCTGTCCTATATGCCAAATCACTTTAAGACCGCCGAGTAATATTGCGTATAACATCGCGATTAAGAGAAGTTTTCGGAGCGAAGCGAAGAAAATTTGGGAAAAATCCGAGCTGAGGATTTTTCCTCTTAATCGCTGTTATATGACCCGAACGGAATGAAATGGAGTGAGAGCGCAGCGTGGTCGACCGAAGGGAGAAGTTACGGAAGGAAAAATTTTATTCATTACCTTTATTCGGATTCTTATTAGGATAACAACAAAGAACATTGTCTAAATATTCAATTCCACAAAAATAAGGACATATTGAAACATTCTTTACTGCACATTTATGTTCATTAGAATTTTCAGATTCATTCCAAGGGCATTTATCTTGTTCCCAAGAAATGTCCTTATTTTCTGTTGTTAAATCGATGTCCATGTTTGCGCCATCGAGTTTCTTGATAATTTTGTTGTTATCTTCTGTCATAATATTGAATAAAGTTAATAACTATTTAAAATTTTGCCTGTAGTAATTTCATATAACATCGCAACTATGCGAAGTTGTTTATATCCGAAGGATAATAAACAATTTGGGAAATGTCCCGAGCTGAGGGACTTTCCGCATAGTTGCTGTTATACGAGGTCGACCGAAGGGAGAAGCGCAGCGTCCCCGAGCATTTTTCCGAAGGAAAAAGCGGAGGCGTATGACGCAGGAAATTTTGCACGTTCCCAGTTTTTAGTTAAAGTCACTTTGCCCCCCATTTCAAAAATAATTATTTATTTTATTCTTAATAATCCTAGTAAAGAAGGGAGGTATCCTCCAAACTGTTTTATTTTTTCGGAATTGAAATCAGTAGTACAAAAACCGATTTGAGAAATTTGTTGATCTTCTAGTAGAAAATTCTCATATTGTTTTGTTTTTCTATTAAAAATATTTTTTACTAATCTTCCATCTCCTTTTTTGTAATGATTGCCATTAATTACAATATCATCTATTCCTAAAGATTCACAAACTCTAGTTACTCTCTCAGTCGGAATTGGTTTTCCAAATTCTAATTTTAAATCATGTTCCGGCGCTTTACCTAAAATTAATGTCAAATAGATTTTTGTCCCTGTTTGTGAATCATATGCTTCACGTAAAGATACTGGTCTCTCATAAGGTGGTTCTGGATTTATTCTTACTTCTAATCCATTTTCTTCAGCAAGTTCAGCAAAGTATTGAGAGAGAGGATTTTCTAATAATTTCCATGGTTCTTCTGCTCTCGCATATTCTGCCGGATCTGGTTCTTGAATTTTAGCCATTTTCAATCTCCTGCTTTATATAATTCATTAACTGCTCTTATCCATTCTGATGATTCTTCATGGTCTCCAACAATGCCGATGCTTATTGTATTAGGTCTTTTATTGAGTCCTCGTCCCTGTAAAAACTCTACTGATAGTTCTCGTGTTTTTTCATCAAGAGTGAACCCACTAACGGACTCATTCTCTAATGCAGCTTCAAAACCCAGCTCGGGAGTATTGATAAGTATATCACCACTTGTTTTGAATATTACAAGGGAAGAGCTTCCATCAATACTGTAATGATCTTCTTCCTCGTATAGCTTAATCTCTCTTTCCATTTTAATCACTACAAAATAGAATGTAAGTCATTTATAAATATTTCCCCCCCCTCCATACGTTAAAATAAGAAAGTTATTTAAAGTAAGGCTGTTTTAAGTTAATTATGATAGAAAATGCTCTTAGAGAGATTGGACTTACAGATGGAGAGATTAGAGTATATCTTGGACTTTTGGAGACAGGATCAACCACAACAGGAAAGATCACGAAGAATTCTAAAATATCGGGTTCAAAAGTCTATGAAGTTTTGGATAGATTAATCTCTAAAGGTCTAGCAAGTTCTGTCACTAAAAATGGAGTGAAATATTTTGAGGCAACAAGTCCAGAAAGGATTTTAGATTATTTGGATGAAAAGAAAGAGCAGATTGAGGAAGAAAGAACAACTATTCAAAAAATAATTCCTGAATTAATTTTGAAGCAGAAGAGTGCAACAAAGAGTAATGTAAAAGTGTTTACAGGATTTGAGGGATTAAAGACAGCGAATGAAGATATTATTAAGACTTTGAAAAAGGGAGAAGAGTGGTTAAGCATGGGTTTGACGGAACAACCAAAAGCATGGGAAATTTATTTTAATAAGAGGCAGAAAGTAAGAGCAGAGAAAGAGATAAAGCATAGACATTTATTGAATGAGAAATATAAATCACTTTATCATAAGAGGAAGAAACTACCACTTACAGAATTTAGATTTCTTTCCAAGGAGATTGAAATGCCTACTTCTATTGAGATTTACAAGAATAAAGTGTTAATTCTAATATTGTTACAAGTAGATCCTATGGCTATAATGATAGAGAGCGAGGCAGTATCAAGTAGTTTTCGTAATTATTTTAATGTGCTGTGGAAGACAGCGAAAGGGGGCAAAGTGACTACAAAGAGTAAAAGGTCAAAAGCGTAGCTTTCTAATAGTGCAAAATTTCTGAGTAATATGTCGTATAACATCCGAATTAAGCGAAGTTGGATTTTTGAGGCAACCCACAAAAATTCAATTTGGGAAAAACACGAGCCGAGTGTTTTTCCGCTTAATTCGTGTTAAATACCCCGAACAAAGTGAG
>JAHJDQ010000083.1 GCA_018812355.1 Nanobdellota archaeon
AAGACATGGACGGAAATGTAGAATTAAAACCAATTCCAGCAGTTATACTAAATGTTTACAAGAGGATATTCAAATGATAGAATTAAGAGATTATCAAAAAAAGGCAGTTGAAAGTCTGAAAAAGAAAGTTCAGAATGTTTTAAACACGCCTGATAATGAAGTCGTAATATTTCAAGCTCCAACAGGAAGCGGTAAAACTGTTATGGTTTCTGAAATGTTAAAGCAATTAGTTAAAGACAATCATAAAAAATATTCTTTTGTTTGGGTTACTGTCCGAATGTTGCACGAGCAAAGCAAGGAAAAATTAGAGAAATATTACGAAGATGACAGATTAATCCAATGCTCTTATTTTGAAGATTTAGAAGACAAGCAAATCGGAGAAAACGAAATTTTATTCATAAATTGGTCAAGCATAAACAAGAAAGACATTAATATTTATGTTAGAGAAAACGAACAAGACAACAATTTAAACGCAATCATACAAAATACAAAAGAAGAAGGTAGAGAAACAATCTTAATTATAGATGAAAGCCATCATACAGCAAGTTCAGACAAATCAAAAGAATTGATTGAAACAATTGGGCCAAGTGTAACAATTGAAGTTTCAGCAACTCCACACTTAAAAGAAAATGTTTCTGAAATTGAAAAAATCAATATTGCCCAAGTAAAAGCAGAAGAAATGATTAAGTCTGAAATATCAATTAATCCTGAATTTTTAGGCAAAAAGGTAGATACAAAAGATTCTGATACTTTAATCATAGAAGAAGCATTAAAGAAAAGAGAAGAATTAAAAAAACTCTACAAAAAAGAAGGTTCAAACATTAATCCTCTTGTTCTTGTTCAATTGCCCGATAGCAAAGTAAATCTCATAAGTAAAAAAGATGAAGTTATTGAGATTTTAAGAAAACAAGGAATAACAGAACAAAACGGAAAACTTGCAGTATGGCTTTCAGAAGAAAAAACCGAGAATCTTGCGAATATTGAAAAGAACGACGATGACGCAGAAGTTTTAGTTTTCAAACAAGCAATAGCTTTAGGTTGGGATTGCCCAAGAGCACAAATCTTAGTAATATTTAGAGAAACAAAAAGTTTCACTTTCACAATTCAGACAATAGGGAGAATTATGAGAATGCCTGAATTATCCTATTATAACGAAGAAGAATTAAACAAAGGGTTTATTTTTACAAATCTTCCAAACATAGAAGTTACTGAAGATTACGCAAAAGATTATGTTACAATTTATGAAGCAAAAAGAGATAACGAGAAATACAAAAACATAGAGTTGCCCTCTATTTTCTTAAAAAGGTCAAGAGAAAGAACAAGATTAAGCGGAGAATTTGGAAAAATATTTTTAGAGATTGCAGAAAAAAACAATCTCAAGAAAAAAATAACTCTTGAGCCATCAAAAATAGTAAGTCCAATTATTGCAGATGGTAAAATTGTAGATATTGACAAAGCAGGAGAAGTAGAACATAAAGGACAAATTGAAGTTAAACTAAATGAATTAGAATTACAAAATAGATTTGATAAGTTCATTTATGATAATTGTTCGCCCTATGCTCCAGCAGATTCAAGCGACAGAATGAAAACTGCAATATACAATTTTTTCAAGCAAAAATACAAACTTGAAAAATATGATCCAAGAGTTCAAAGGATTGTTTTAGGCAAAGAGAATGTTCAAGCATTTGTAGATTTCATCAATCTTTCAAAAGATGAATATAAAAACAGAGTTGTTGAGAAAATCAACGAGAAACGAGAGAAAAAAGAAGTTCCAAAATGGGAAGTTCCTGTTATCGTAAGTTATAATAGCAGATACAAAAGAGAATCACACCCAAGCTCAATAATGAAGCCATTTTATACTAAAAAACCAAGCGCACCAGAGCAGTTATTTATGGAATTGTTGGACAATTCTAAAAAAGTTGATTGGTGGTTCAAAAATGGCGAGAGTGAAATTAAGTATTTTGCAGTTCCATATACAGATGAAAACGGAATAGAAAGAGCATTTTATGTTGATTTTGTTGTTAAGTTCAAAGATGGAACAATTGGCCTATTTGATACAAAAGGCGGAATGACTGCAAAAGACGCAGGAACAAGAGCCGAAGGATTGTATAAATATCTCAAAGCAAATAAAAGTAAAAAAGTTTGGGGTGGAATCGTCATAGAATCTCATGGAAGTTGGAGATACAACGACAAAGAAAAATACGAATACAATCCAAACAATCTTTCAGAGTGGAAAGTTTTGGAGATTTAAAAATGTGGGAAAGTCCTATATACAAATTTGAAGAAGAAGTAACTGATGAAAAGGGAAAGATAGTAAAGAAACCATTTCACATTAATGTTACATATTCTGCACCTCGTAATTTAGATGACCCGATGAAAGCGTTAAAAGGCGTCTTTAATAAAATAACAAATGGACTTGACCCTAAAAAAACACATATATTAGATGTCGGAGCGGCAAAATTAAGAAATACTCTTTGGTTGTTAGAAAAAGGATTTAATGTTTGGGCAGTTGAATTTCCAGAACTTAAAAAAAGACTTAAAGATGCTGAAGAAAAATGGAAAAGAGCCGAAACATATAAAAATTTTCATAAGGTAACATTTCCAAATGATTTTATTAAATTGAATAATAAGTTTGATATAATTCTATTAATTAATGAGATTAATGTTATGCCCATCCCATTAGAGAGATTTGCTATGCTTTCTTTATGTAGGGAAAAAATTAAAGATAAGGGGATGTTATTGTGGCATCAATGGAGGGGTTATGCTACTGGTCAAGACAAATATACCGAAGAGAATGAATTTATAGACGGATATTTAATGGGAAATGGCCCCAATCATACCTTTTATGTTGAACATGATAGAGAAGAAAGTCACGAAATGTTATATTCTGTGGGGTTTGAATTTGATGAAAATATGAATTTGCATAAACTTCCAGCCAATTCATGCTATTCATATATTTTTAGGCCAAAACACATTAACATTATTGAAGACACATTAAATATGAAAAAGATGATTGAAACAAAACATGAACCAGATAAAATAATTAAAGATGTTGAATGTCTAAATGTTTTAGATTTGTATATCAAGCAACTTAAATTAATAAAAACAGGACGAGATTCTGCCCATAAATATCACTTACTTGCTTCAAGAATCTTCTTTGAGATATTTAGAAATTTATTGGACAAACCAATAATTGAAAATGAGATTAATGAGGGACGAGGACGAATTGATATAGTTTATAAAAATAGGAATAAAGAGGGAATTTTTAAGAATTTAAAGGAGTTAAGAGATATAAAATGTCCTGAAGTATTGGTCGAATGTAAAAACTATGAAAATGATCTTACTAATACAGAATATTCTCAATTAAGTGATAGGCTTTTACCTGATAGAAGTATGTTGGGTTTTTTATTATGCAGAAATAAAAAAGATAAATCTAAAGTTGTAAAACATTGCAGAGATAGAAATAAAGGTGGAAGTAAAAAGTTTATTGTTGTTCTTGATGATAAAGATTTAATTGATTTATCAAATTTTAAATTAAATAGTGAAGATGATTCTAAAATTAATGATTTTGTAGAGAATAAAATAAAAGAAATCATTGATTAAGACGCCCCCTAATAAATTTCTTTTTCCGCAGAAAAAGACTATCTTGACGCCCCTTCTAATAAATATCGAACGTAGTGAGTGAAAATGTCCGAAGGACTAATCCCCTCTCTCTTTTCCGTTCTAAGTAATCCAAAAATTGAATATAACATCGCGATTAAGAGAAGTTTCAGTTTTCCTCGTGGAGCATTTTGAGGCAACCCACAAAATGCGGAACAGAGCTGAAAACTGAAATTTGGGAAAATCACGAGCCGAGTGATTTTCCTTTTAAGTGCTGTTATACGCCCCGACGAGCAAAGCGAGGAGAACGCAGAGGGGTCGAGGATTTTTTGCGTAGCAAAAAACCGGAGAAGTTAAATTTAATTTTCTATCAATTCTTGCGAAGCAAGAGTATCTTTTAAGGGAATTCTCTCTCCAGCCCGTAGGGCTTTCTATTAAAACATTAAGGGCAATATCGTATCAAGGACGAAGTCCAATTTAGTAAAGGAATTAAGGAGTCGCCGTTTTAATGTTCTACAATTAGTTCTTTTTCCTTTATTTTTTCATGAACCTTTTGTTTTGTGGTTTGCCTCAAAATGCTCCACGAGGAAAACTGAAACTTCTTTTAAGTGCGAT
>JAHJDQ010000084.1 GCA_018812355.1 Nanobdellota archaeon
ATTTTTCTATTGACTTGGTGAACATTTGTTTACTAAAATGGACACAACAAATAACCAATAAATATGTTTAGAACTATTGATTTATTCGCAGGTATAGGTGGTGTAAGAATTGGTTTTGAGAAGGCTGGATTTGAAACAGTTTTTGCAAATGATTTCGATCCATACTGTAAGCCAACTTATGATTTAAACTTTAAAACTGCAAAATTAACTGTTGGTGATATTCGAGAAATCGATATTGATTCACTTCCTGAATTTGACTTTTTATTAGGTGGTTTTCCATGCCAGGCATTTTCAATAGCAGGTTATCAAAAAGGTTTTTTAGATGAAGACAGGGGTAATTTATTCTTTGATGTTGCAAAGATTATTGAAAAAAGACGGCCAACCGGTTTCCTACTTGAGAATGTAAAAAATCTACAAGGACACGACAAAGGAAATACATTTAAAGTTATCTCTGAAACACTTAAATCACTTGGGTACCATGTAAAGTACAAAGTTTTAAATAGTATGGAATACGGAAACGTACCACAAACACGTGAAAGAATTTATATTGTTGGTTTCAAGGATAAAAACCATACTAATAATTTTGAATTTCCAGAACCAGTAAAAAGAACAAGAAGGATTGAAGATCTTTTAGATAAAGAGGTAGACCAAAAATATTACTACAATGGTAAACCGTTATTTGAAAAACTTGATGGAAGCGTTACAAAAACAGATACCGTTTATCAATGGAGAAGAATTTATGTTCGTGAAAATAAAAGTAATGTTTGCCCTACATTAACAGCAAATATGGGTATGGGAGGTCATAACGTACCAATTATTAACGATGGAAAAGGGATTAGAAAGCTTACACCGCAAGAATGCATACGCTTCCAAGGCTTCCCAAATAGCTACAAATTACCAAAAGAACTAGCTGATTCACGCCTATATAAACAAATTGGTAATTCGGTAACAGCTACTGTTCTTGAAGGAATAGCAAAGGCTATGAAAAAGGCGGTTGAAGCACAACCTGTAAAAAATATTTCAGTAAAAAGAATGCATTTATCTCAACCAAAAGTTGCGATGGTGGCTTAAGTAGAAGCAATCCTATCAAATAGTTCAATCAATTGATCTGTTGAATCTGTCCAATAGTTTTCAGCAACATATTTTTGTGCAATATTCTCATCCCACTTAGTTCCTCTCTCGAATTCTCTGAAAATTATTTTTACCACTCCTTTCTCCACTTCTACACCACCAATATTTAAAGGTTTCGGTGATTTAATATATAATGTGCTTTTGTATTT
This sequence comes from Nanobdellota archaeon, assembly GCA_018812355.1. Classification (GTDB taxonomy): domain Archaea; phylum Nanobdellota; class Nanobdellia; order Woesearchaeales; family GW2011-AR9; genus JAHJDQ01. The sequence goes on from JAHJDQ010000084.1 coordinate 1,281, forward strand.
CTTTATTATTTGAATTTTGCAATCCTCAGCACCTTCAATTGAAAATGGTATATATGTTGCTATTCCTTTGCCAAATTTACAATCAGCAATTTTGTTATTAACTTTAAGCTCTTCAATTACACTCCATGTACTCTTAGCCTCAGAATTTTCAGCGCTTAAAAAATAATATGGTCGCAAACCCTTTTCACAATAAATTGTCTTACTTTTAAACTCTTCTTTGGTATATATCCCTATTAATCTCATAGTTCCAATCTTCTCAGCTTTTTTTATTTTATTGTGTGGCATTATTTCACCCTTAATATCTTCATCTATAAAAATATCATTTACCTCTAATTCATTAATATATTTATCTGCAAAAACCTCCTCCTCAAATAATGTAGTTAAATAATCTAATTCCATATCTGTTTCCACAAAAACATAATAGTCATCTATCATTTGTGGCTCTCTTACTGTGAGCAAATATTGATCTTTGCGTATAGCTTTTGCTTCAATACGAGGCATATTATCAACAGTTACCCATGTTCCATTTTTATATTTTGTGAATGGAATAATTGTTCCATTTTCTTTTTTTATACCAAGGATATCAGGTGCATTCTTGTCTTTTGCATCAGGATACAAAAAATAATCTGGCATTACTTTATAACCCTTGGCTTTAAATAACTCATTAAATATTAATGTTTCTGGTAATTTATTTGCCCATCTTTCAATATATCCACCAATATAATCCCTTTTCGCTGATTGACCTTGCAAATGAATATTCTCACTTCTAAAAAGCATAATAATAAAATAAACAATCTGGCGAAGATCATCCTTTGTGATTTCTATTTGAGGATATTTAGACATAATTTAAATATTTTTTATTTTGATCATATTCTACAATAAATTTATATGCATGGCGAATGGGAAATGTTAAGATAAAACAAATAACAACAAAAAATATGGAAGGAATTTTTACATTACCGTATTCAGAATACGAAGCAATTAGCCAAATACAGAAAAAACTAAAAAAATCTGAAGGCTACTCTTGCTATATTCCCACTAGCCGTCAGCAAAAAGGTGTAGATTTTATAATTCATAGCAGTAATACAAATAAGTTTCTTAGAATACAGGTAAAAAGTTCTCGTAGTTATACTCAAAAACCAAAACAACTAAAATCAGGTAAAAGTTCAACAGTAAAATACAAAAATTACTTATGGTTTAATAATTTTATTGATAAATATGAAAAGGATAATGCAGATTATTATCTATTGTTCGGTCTTTTCCCAATTTACAATCAAAAAAGTAATATTAAATCAAAGACTGACCATTGGGACTCTGTTGTAATTTGTGTTTCTGAAAAGAAAATGTTTAATATCTTAAAAAATGTAAAAACTAAAAAAGAGAAAAAGAAAGATAGATTTTTCGATATTGCATTCAATGAAAAAAATAAAATATTTGGAATACGTGGCTTCCCATCGGAAACTGATTTATCTGAATTCCTACTATCAAATATGACTGATGAATTAAAAAAGAAATTAAAATAATATGATCACCAAATCCGACTACCTCAAATTTCTAACATGCCCAGCATACTTCTGGTTTCACAAAAAGGAACCAAGTGTTTTGGTAGAAAAAGAAATAAGTGACTTTCAAAAAGAACTCATTGAAAGTGGAAAGGAGGTTGAAGCCTGGGCACGTAAAAGATATCCAAGTGGTATTTTGGTTGAAAGTAGAGAGGATCAGGCAGTGAGTGATACGAAGAAGTTATTAGATGAGGGGAAGAAGGTTATTTTTCAAGCTACTATTGAGGCTGAAGGGCTTTATGTAATGGTGGATATATTGGAGTGGGATGAAAAGAATGGACATTGGATTATTAATGAAGTAAAAGGGTCAACTTCTGATCCTACAAAAATGGGTGATGACAAGAAGAGCAAAAAGGAACATGAATATGATGCTAGTTTTCAGTATATTGTTTTAAAGAAGGCTGGAATGAATGTTGGAAAAGTTAATTTACTAGAACTTAATAAAGAATATGTAAGAAATGGAGAAATAAATGTAGTACAACTTATTAATCCTACGGATATAACAGAAAAGGCGCATGAGCTGGAAGAAGAAATTAATGGACACATAGATCAAATGAGGATGTTAATGGACCAAGAGAGCGAACCACAGCCTTGTGACTGCGTTTATAAATCAAGAGCCAATCACTGTCCTGCTTTTGGTTATTTATATCCAAATATGCCGGAATATTCAGTGCATGACATTGCTCTTATAGGTCTTAGTCCTAAAAGACTAGGGGGTCTTATTGAAGGTGGTTATTTAAGCATTTATGACGTACCAGAAGACTTTGAACTGTCTAAGAATCAAAGAAGTCATGTAGATGTTACACAAACAAGAATAACTGTTAATAAATCAGGTGAGATTAAGAAGCTAATAAATAAAATGGAATATCCATTTTACTATTTAGATTATGAAACATATCCAACAGCAGTTCCTATTTATGATGGATGTAAACCATACATGCAAATTCCCTTTCAATATTCATTGCACATACAAAGAGAGCCAGATGGTGAATATGAACATTATGAATTCCTAGCAGATAATGGTGATGAGAATCCAATGAAAGCACTTACAGAATCTCTAAAAGAACATATTGGAGATGGGGGAAGTATTATTGTTTGGAATAAGAAGTTTGAGAAGAAATGTAATGAGAATATAGGTGAAGTGTATCCAGAGTATGCAGAGCTAATGAATAGTTGGAATGAAAGGCTATTTGATTTAATGGATGTATTCCAACAAAACCTATATGTGCATAAAGATTTCAAAGGCAAATATTCTATTAAAAAAGTACTACCTGTTTTTGATCCTGAATTAAGTTACAAGGACTTAAATGTACAAGATGGCTCAATGGCTATGGATACATGGAGAAAAATGGTTTTTGACGATATAAGTGAAGCTGAAAAAGAAAAGAATAAAAAAGACCTACTTGAGTATTGTGAAAGAGATACTTGGGCGATGGTCAGAATTTATGAAGAGCTGGTGAAGAAGATTTAAATTCTTAAAATGGTAAATCTTCTGGTCTTACTTCGCTTTCATAATCAACAGGTGGTACCTCTGCTATATTCTCCACATCGCTATCCTGATCAGAAATAATCTCATCCGTTTCAGCATTAACGGCATCATCAGTGATGCCCACAATTCTTTTTGCCCTATCTAAAACATGATCATAAGTCATTATGGTCAAACTATGATAACTAGAGTTCAATATCCTATAAGCCTCTTTCTGTTCATTGGTCCAATCATTTGATCTACCAAATATTAGAGTACAGCGCGGTTTAATAGTTTTGACATTATCTACTTTTTCAAGAAATTTTAGACTATTAGACTCTCTTTCAACCTCAAGGATATATCCCGTTGCCTGAGTAACAGCTTTTATTAAGTCTGAAGAAGGAATCCAATTACCGTGATCTTGGGCCTGACTCCAAAAAGTTAATTGACCTTCAGGTCGCTTAATCTCAATGATATCTAAAAATCCATCATATGCCTGCATTAAATAATCTGCAATATTATCAGTATCTATATTTCTTTCATCAAGAACTCTCACAAATTCAGTTCCTAATACCCAACTATTTTTTTGCAACCACTTTTGCCAATCATGTTCAAGTAAATCATTTGCTAGCATCTCTTCAAACTCCTTTATAGCCTCAATTCGCTTTTGATGTTCAATTGAAAGTATTAACTCATCAGAAAAAAGCTTATTTTTAGCAATAAAATCTAAAACTTTCTCCTGATCTGGATCGCTAAAAAGCCCCTTAATATGCTCCATACTCTCTTGATCAAAATTCGCAGAATCTAATGGTATATATTTTGTTACTCCATCCTTAAATGGTTCATAATTTTCTTGTAAAAAATGAAGAAGATTTTTAAATTCTTCATCAGTAAGGGTTAGTTCACTTTTTGGATCTCCACATTCAAGA